>CALLZL010000205.1 GCA_937859575.1 uncultured Chloroflexota bacterium | reverse complement strand
CGGGGAGTTGTGCCGACCCGGCTGAACGATCAGCAGCGTAAACTCTTCCAGGAGCTGGAAAAATCGCTCGATCCCGAGCAGATCGGTGATCATCAGGATGAAGGTCTCTTTGGTCGGATCAAGAGCGCTCTCGGCCTCTAGCATCAAAGGAGACACTCGATGGCGGATCTGCTTTATGGGCGGAATGCGGTACGCGAGGCATTGCGGGCGAAGCGGCGTACGATGCAGCGCTTGCTGGTATCGGCAGGAGTACAGGATGCCGGTACGATCGGCGAAGTGCTCAAACTCGGTCAGGCGGCCGAAGTGCCAATCGAACGTGTCGATCGGCGCGAGCTCGATCGACTCTTGCGCGATGTCAACCATCAGGGGGTCGCGCTCGAATGCGGGCCGTATCCGTATGTCGAGGTTGAAGATTGCCTGGCGCTAGCCGAAGAACAGAGCGAACAGGCACTGCTCTTGTTACTCGATCACCTGCAGGATCCACAGAATATCGGCACACTGCTGCGCACCGCCGAGGTCGTCGGCGTGCATGGGGTTGTCATTCCGGGCCGCCGCGCCGCCGAGATCACACCGGCGGTCGTCAATGCCGCGTCGGGTGCCACCGAACACCTGCGGATCGCGATTGTGACGAATCTGGCTCAGGTGATCGAACAGATTCAGAAGGCCGGTGTGTGGGTTGTGGGCCTGGAGGATGACGAACAGGCGCAAGAGTATGACGAAGCCGATCTCGACATGCCGCTGGCGCTGGTTGTCGGTGCCGAAGGGCCGGGGCTGGCGCGGCTCACGCGTGAGCGCTGTGATTTCTTACTACGGCTGCCGATGCGCGGCCAGATCGCCTCGTTGAATGTGGCCGTCGCCGGTTCGATTGCGCTGTACCATGCGTGGCGGGTGCGGCGTCCGGGTGTCAGCGGAGGGTAGGGGTCTGCGTGCGCAAAGCGCCCCTTTGCTATGCGCAGGGTGACGGGAGGTCGGTGGTTGTCCTTCGCCGTGATGCGGCACGGGATGCCATGAGGGTGCAGGTGCGATTAGCAGAGAGGAGCGCGTGGGGTGGGCTCTTTCAGCAGGGTAGATCGACAGCGCAGCGGCACACAGGCTCGCAGCAGTGCTGGATCTCATCATGCACAGCCGGTTCATCCCCATGTCGCAAACATCATGCACCTTCAACGGCAGATCGGCAACCGCGGTGTCCAGCAGTTGCTACAGCGCAGCGTGCTTCTCCAACGTGAAGACGAAGACGCCCTGACCACCGGGGCCGGTATTTCGGATATTGCCTCCTCGGCGATTGAGACCTACACCGAATATGCCTATGGCGAGACACCCGCACGTGCGCTCAAGTCGCTGAGCGGAATTCTTGGGGCATTTGGCGGAGGAAAGGGCGCGACCGGCGATACCCTTGAGGGAGTGCCCGGCATGCCGACCAGCATGCCGGAGCTGAGTGATGCCAAGCAGTTGTTAAACCCCGGAGCCATCGGCAAGACCGGCAAACTCGCGAGCGGCCTCTCCGGCTTGACGTCCGCCATTGGCGGTGCCGGCGACTCGATCGAATCCGCTTCGCAGTCGACCTACCTCGGTTCACTTTTCGGCGGCATGTCATCGCTTAGCAAATCGGTTGGCGATTATCTTCCGTCAATGGGATCGTTTGGATCGAATGCGCTCAAATATACGAAGATGATTGGTGACTACGCGACGCCGCTCAGTCTGATCGGGAGTGGCGGGAAGGCGATCAGCGGCGCGAGCGAGGGGTGGGCGGCGGGCACGACGCTCCAGAAACTTAACCAACTGAAAGATACTGCAAAATCGAAGGATATCCAGCGTGCCGCCGAATTACTGGCCGAGATCGCCTGGTGGAAGCGGCTGATCGGTTACGGAAAAGTCGGCGTCGGCGCGATTGAGTCTGGCTCCAACCTGTTGCCGGGTGTCGGGAAGGCACTCACAGGGGTCATGACAAAGGGGTATGAAAGCGGCTGGATGTCGTATCTTGGGCGTGGCGCGCTGAGCAAAATCACCAACAAGGTGTACAGCAATGAACAAATGAAGCAACTGGAAGAGCAGAAGCGCCAGGAGCTCGACGGCCTGATCACCAGGATCGTGGCGAATGTGAAGGTGGCCGAAGTGGTCAGGCTCTACAAGATCATTCGTGACGACATGGGTGATGGTGGGCTGGCGAAGCAGATCGAAGACGGATTCGCCAGCGGCGATCCAAACCGTAAGAAGGCATTTGATCGTCAGAAGTAGGAGACCATGGGATACAGCGAACAGGCGGAGGCATTGCTCCGCGAATGGGTTGCATCCGAACAGCTACGCAAACACTGCTATGCCGTCGCGGCGTCATTACGCCATTTTGCGCAGCGTCATGCCGCTGACCCCGATCTGTGGCATGCCATCGGGCTGTTGCACGACATGGATTTCGAACGCTACCCACAGATGCCGCCGCCGGGCGACACGCCACAGGCAGCCGCACAGGCACTGCTCGACGGGATCCCTGCAGCACCACCACTAGAAATGCACCCGTTTGTCGGTGTGACCCATTTGCGACAGAACGGCTGGTCGCTTGAAGTCTGCCGTGCGATCCTCTCGCACGCCGACTACAGCGGTGTCGCACGCGAGACCCTGCTCGAAAAGAGCCTGGCGGCCGTCGATGAACTATCAAGCTTCGTGATCGCCGTCGCCATGGTACGCCCGACGAAGAGCATCCACGAGGTTGAAGTTGCGGCCGTGCGCAAGAAGATGAAAGACAAAGCCTTTGCGCGGGCCGTCAGCCGCGAGGAGATTGTGCATAATGCAGCGGCACTCGGCATGGAACTCGACGAGGTGATCGCCGAGGTGATCGCCGCGCTGCGCGCCGACGCAAAACGCCTCGGGGTCGATGGGATGGTGGCGTAGTTACCTGTCGCCGAAGTGGTGGTGAAGCGGCGCGAGACAGCAGACGATCGCGCGCCATGATGCAATATTCGGCTGACGCCATTAACTCGTATATCGCTCAGCAACGGCGTGAGGATCGAACAAGAGATCTATGAGTATCGTCCTTCTTGATACCAACATCGTCTCGTACCTCTTCAAGCGCGATAGCCGGCTGCACTGTATACGCCACACTTGATCAATCATGGGTTAGCAGCTGCGTTGATGACGATAGCCGAACTGTTGCAATGGGCGGCCATACGGAATTGGGGGCAAAGCGCGTGTGCAACGACTTGAACAACATGTCGAGCGCTACACGATTTTGCCGGTCGATATCGATCTGTGCCGACGATGGGCCGAAGTGCGCGATGCGCAGTCGAGCAGGATTTCCCATCTCGCCACAAGATGCCTGGATTGCGGCAACCGCACTCCACTATGATATGGCGCTCGCGAGCCATAATCCAAATGACTACCAGGCCATTTCTGGATTGAGGATTATTACCGAAACAGCGCGGTAGCGTTGCTACCGCGCCGCCCTGATTTGTTCGCGCACTTCTTCCACCACGCGGCGCACTCTGTCGACCAGCGGCTCCTCCACCACGTCGGCGAGCGGTGCACGCACCCCGGCGCCCGGCAACGTCAGCGTGCAGTTCGTCCAGCGTTCACGGCAATCGATCGCACCGGTGTGGGAGATCGGAAGAGCACACGTCTGAACTCCAGTCACTAGCTTATCTCG
>CALLZL010000204.1 GCA_937859575.1 uncultured Chloroflexota bacterium | reverse complement strand
GGAACGGCCAGGGTCGCTGCGTCTTTTCCGGCGCGGCGCGGATCAGCGAAACTCATCGCCAGCTCCCCTTGCTACTCCAGCCAGGCTGTGGTTGCATGGGGCGATTGTTTAGTCGGGGTTTGCGACAATCAGGCCGTAATTCCCATCTTGCCGGCGATAGAGCACATTCACTTCGTTGCTACCCGCATCACGGAACACAAAGAAATCGTGGCCGAGCAGTTCCATCTGTTCGACCGCCTCATCACTATACATCGGCTTGATCTGAAACTCTTTAGTGCGCACGATCCGGCGTGGCGGTTCCTCCTCTTTCCCCGCGTCCGGCTGCCGCCGCCCCCGACTCTAATCATCCCCCGCGCCCGGGCCCGCGCCGGCAACACCTGAATATATCCATCACCCTGGCGGCGCACCCGGCCGCGACGCCAGTGTTTTTCTTTATAGCGCTGGATCTGGCGCTGCAAAGTATCGGCAACCTCATCAACGGCGGCATGCAGATCGTTGGCATGCCGTTCGGCACGCAACAGCACCCCATGCTCACCTTGTAAGGTCACTTGGGCGCGGTGTACGGCACCCTCGTTGTGGCGCTGCTCCTCAGTGATTTCGACCGTGGCACGCTCGATGATATCCATGTAGCGCTCAAGACGTGTCAACTTGGTTTCGATGTACTTGCGGTGTCGGTCGCTCACCTTGCCGTTACGGCTTCGCAGGATCAGTTCCATGGTATCCTCCTCGGCTTCCTTTCCCTGCCGCACCATTGCACCACCGGATCAGGTATGCGAAACACACAGCCCCCGACCGCACAGTAAGCGGCCAGGGGCTTCATTCAACCGATCGGCTTTGATGCTCAGCGGTGCACTGCATCGCGCTGCTCTTTCTTCCGGTGCACCACAACAGTGTGGTTGTTGTATTCTACTACGTCGGTTCGGCCGCCGCAATACTCTCTCGGTTAAGAAACAGCTGTCGTACGGACCATTCGGCCATGCACCACAACCCGTACGACAGCCATAGATACCGGCGGCTACCCCGCACCGCATCTACTGGCAGGGTTAAGATTCGCTCACTCAGCAGCTTCGGCGCTGCGTACCGCAGCGTAATCGGCACCAAGTTCATCGAGCATGCTGGCGCGCTGGTCGTAGAGCCGTTGCAACGGGCGTGCACCAGCGACTTCGAGAGCATAGGCGGCGAAGATCGGCAGTGCGATCGTGCTATCGGTATAGCAGACGATCGTATCCGGCAGTTGATCGGGATCCACCTTGCCCCATGTCATTGCTTCGCTTGGCGTGGCACCGCTGAGCCCACCGGTATCGGGGCGCGCATCGGTAAACTGGATGAAGTAGTCGTGCCCCTTTTCGGCGATCCCCATGATCTCTTGCAGTTGCGGCTCGGTCTGCAAGATGAAGTTCTTTGGTGAACCGCCACCGAAGATGATGACAGCACTCTGGCCGCCGCGCTTCTTGGCACGATGCACAATCGCCGTTGTTTCATTCACATCGGCCTCGACATCGAAACGTAACTTGTTGCCGGCCAGAGTCAGAGCGGCAACATTCATCCCGATCGTCGAATCACCCGGACTCGAGGTGTAGAGCGGCACACCACACTCGTGTGCGGCGGTGAGGATCGACACATATTCGGTACCAATCGCCTGCTCGCGGGCACGGGTATAGCGCCCAAGCAGATAGTGGAGCTCGGCAGTGCTCATGCTGCGCTGAAATTCGGGGCCGGCAATACACTGGCGCAGAAAAGCATCCGACTCAAGCAGCACATCCTGGTCGAACAGAATATCGTAGATCCGGATCAACTTCTGTTCACGTAGCTCGATGTCGTTGGTATGCGGTGTGGTGCCCCACAGTTCAAATCCCAGCGAACGGTGCATGTCGTGATACAGATTCGCACCGGTGCTGACGATCCAGTCGATCAGGCCGGCACGAATCAGCGGAACGATCGTTGATGTGCCGAGCCCGGTCGGCGTTAATGCACCCGACAGTGTCACACCGATTGTGACATCCGGGTTGGCGATTTTGTGGGCGAAGAGCTGGCAGGCCTCGCGCAATCGTGCGGCATTATACGCATACAGATGATGTTCAACCAGCTCGCGCACACTCAGGCCGGGCTGGATCGGGGTTGGATCAAGTTTGACGCGATACGACATGCAGATGCTCCTTTGTTATCGGTTGATATGTGGGGCAGAACCCGCACCCCAGCATGATCTTCGGATGCTGCGATACAGCACACGGAGGCATCCATTATAATGCGGCTCTATGCAGCATGATCAACAAGCGCCGGCCATACCGGCACATAGCGGCCACCGTATACTCTGGATCAGCAGCCTGTTGCTGTGCGGTATTGCCCTGGTGCTACGGCTTCGGGGTATTGCCGGCGGCCTGCCATGGGTCGATCATCCCGATGAGCCAAACCCGGTCGGCTATGTGATCGAAATGCTGCGTAGCGGTGATCTCAACCCGCATGCCTTCCAGAAACCGTCGCTGTATGTGTACATGCTGCTTGGTGTCAGTAGCATCGGCTACATGCATGGGCTCGCGACGGGTGCCATGGCACAACTTGATACGTTCCATCTCACCACACATATCTATACAACCGTGCCGGCCTTTTTCCTCTGGGGGCGCTGGCTCACCGCAACTCTCGGTGCGCTGACGGTCGCCCTGGTGCCGCTGCTGAGCCGGCGGCAGATCGGCCTGAGTGCCGCACTCTTCGCCGGCGGTTGGCTGGCATTTTCACGCTTTCATCTGCAACACTCACAATACGTGACAACCGATGTCGCCAGCGGCCTGCTGGTGTTGTTGACCTTTGCGGCGGCGCTGCGGATCGCAAACGAAGGGTCGTGGCACACCTATCTGCTGGCAGGCATATGTGCCGGCCTGGCGGCCTCGACGAAGTATAACGTCGGGATCGCAGCCCTGATGATTGTCGCAGCGCATGTGATCTTCTGGCGCGGCCGGGCGTTACTGATGCTGCCCCGGCTGATGGCCGCCGGGATCGCGGCACTCCTGGCATTTATTGCCGGTACGCCATACGCCCTGCTGAGCTTTGATGAGTTTCGCACCGGCCTGATCGGCCAGATCGGGGCGTATAATGCCGGCCCGCAGCGGGATGTGCGCGGTGCCTGGAATATCGGCGGCTATACGACCTTCTTCTGGGTAAACGGCCTGTTGCCGTTGGGATCAGTGGCGACGCTACTCGGGCTGCTGCTGTTGTGGCGGCGTAACCGGGCACTGGTGCTGGTATGGCTGGCATTTGCCCTGCCGTACCTGCTGCTGCTGTTGGCACAAGAGAGCCACTTCATGCGCAATCTGATCCCACTGCTGGTGCTCTGCGCCCTGCCGATCGGGGCTGCTCTGGCGGATGTTGCCGCATGGTTTGCGCGTCGGAGCCAGCGCCTGCGGCTACTGATTTTCAGTGGTATTGGGCTGCTGCTCCTGGCACCCGGCGTTGCCGATACTCTGGGCTATACCCGGCGCCTCGACCGTGGTGATACGCGGGTGGCGCTCCAGCAGTGGCTTGATGACTATGCCACACCGGGAAGCCGGATCGCCGCTGAGCTGCGCATGCTCCCCGGCCCGGCCGAGAGCCGTTGGGCACAGGTTGAATCACTGCCGGTGCATGATCTCGCCTGGTATCGCCGCCAGGGGTATGCCTTCCTGATTGCCTCATCGGATGCATGGCGGCAATGGGCGCTGCCCGATCACTATGCAACATTCGGCCAACCATTGATCAGCTTCGGCGGCGAAACCCCACGCGACATGTTTGGCCCACGTCTGGTGGTGTTCGCCACCGGCCTGAGCCCTGCTGATGTGCCATCCCCACTGCCGGATACGATCACGTTTGGTGGTGTGCGGTTGGTAGGCAGTGCGTATGGCACCCCCGACCCCGATCAGCCGCTGATCGGCATGGTACCCGGCATATCGCTGCCGACAACCGGCGGCACACTGGCGCTGCGCACCTTCTGGCTGGTTGATCAGCCGCTTGCACACGATTACTTCATCTTTGTGCATATCGTGGATGCCACCGGCGCACGAGTAGCACAGCGCGATACGCCGCCCTGGCAGGGGCGTTTCCCCACCAGTAGCTGGCAGGCGGGCACACTGGTCGTTGATGCGAACGATGTCGTGCTGCCGGCATTGCCTCCCGGCGATTACCGCGTGCTGGTCGGCATGTTCGACC
>CALLZL010000203.1 GCA_937859575.1 uncultured Chloroflexota bacterium | reverse complement strand
CCGACGGGCGGCAGATCTGTGTGGTGCCGCTGTATGGCGGTCGCCCATCGCTGATCGACCTTGCCACCCGCGAGGGGACCTACTTCCCGATCGGTGGGGATATTTCTGCGGTTGCTTTCGCCGAGGCGACCATCTGGGCCGGTACCCGCGATGGGATTGTTGAGCGCGAAGGTGGTAATCAGCGCTTGATGCTCACCGACCAGGAGTTGCCCTCGCCCGATATTCGCGCACTGCTGGCCGATGGTGATCTGTTGTATATCGGTACGGCTGCCGGGCTGATGATCTTCAATCGGGCCGACGAGAGCAGCACGCAGGTTGATGCATTCAACGGCACGATTGTGTCGGAGCTTGTGCGTGCGCCCGATGGCAGCATCTGGATCGGCGCACACCGCGAAAATGATGTCGGCTTCGGTATGGTGGGGCAGCTGAACGACGGCGAATGGCGTTTCTGGCGCCAGGGCGATCTGCCGTCGGTCGAAGATGCGGCCGAAGTCTACGATATCGCTGTCGATACCGACGGAACCATCTGGCTGGCGACCAACCAGTATGATGCCGGGATCTACCGTTTCGACGGTGAGAGCTGGCAGGGCTGGCCAGAGCGGCTGCGGGCACCGGTTGGCGATATCACCGCGTTCAGTGCTCGTGGTCCGGTCATGGTCGCCGGCGGCATGCTCGGATCACGGCTCGCGCTGCATATTGCCGGGCGTTGGGTGCTGCGCGAAGTTCCGCCAATCACCGGTGATATTCTCGACCTCTACACTGCCCCGGACGAGAGCCTGTGGGTTGCGACCGACGATGGCCTGGTGCGGCTTGAGCCGCGTTTTGTGCGCGAATAACAGGCTACCGCGACCTGGTGGCCTAGCACCAGAAAGTGAGAAGACCATGCCAACCTTTCCTGAAGGGTTTATCTGGGGAAGTGCAACGGCGTCCTTTCAGATCGAAGGAGCGATCAATGCCGATGGGCGCAGTGAGTCGATCTGGGATCGTTTTTGCGCCACGCCGGGGGCAGTCTATGCTGGGCATACCGGCGAGCCGGCCTGCCGGCACTACGAGCTGTGGCGTTCGGATATTGCGCTGATGCGCGATCTGGGGTTGCAGGCATACCGCTTTTCGATCGCCTGGCCGCGAGTAATTCCGGGTGGCAGCGGCCCGGTAAATGCAGCCGGCCTCGATTTCTACGATCGGCTGGTCGATGGGTTGCTCGAAGCGGGTATTACGCCATATGCCACGCTGTACCACTGGGATCTGCCACAGGGATTGCAGGATCGTGGCGGCTGGGCCAACCGCGAAATCGTCGATGCATTTGCCGCATATGCCGATCAGGTGGCACGCCGGCTTGGCGATCGGGTGAAACACTGGATCACGCACAATGAGCCATGGTGTGTGGCGTTTCTCGGCCATCTGATCGGCGCACATGCACCCGGCATCAAAAATGATCTGGCGGCGACGCTGGCAGCCGCCCATCATGTCTTGCTGTCGCATGGGGTGGCCGTGCCGCTGATTCGCGCCGCCTCTGCGGGCGCGCAGGTCGGTGCGACCCTCAACTTCTCGCCGGCGTATCCGGCCAGCGAGAGCCCGGCAGATCAAGCGGCAGCACGGCGGCATGATGGTTTCTTTAATCGCTGGTTTGCCGATCCGCTCTACGGCCGTGGCTACCCGCCCGACATGCTCGATCTGTATGCCGCGCAGGGGGGCATGCCACCGATCCGCGAGGGCGACATGGCGACGATTGCAGTGGCTACCGATTTTCTGGGGGTCAACTTCTACAACCGTGCGGTGATCCGTGATGCGCCGGGTGCCGCTGGCCTGGGGTATGAATCGCTCCATCCGGCAGGCGAATATACCGACATGGATTGGGAGGTTTACCCGGATGCCTTGCGAGCATTGCTGGTGCGATTGCAGCACGATTATGATCCGCCACTGCTCTTGGTTACCGAGAATGGTGCTGCCTACCCGGATCAGATAGCTGCCAACGGTAGTGTGCCGGATCCGGCACGTGAACAGTATCTGCGTAGCCACCTGGCGGCCACCCAGCGGGCAATTGATGAAGGTGCCCGCCTCGGCGGCTATTTCGTCTGGTCGCTGATGGATAATTTCGAATGGGCATTTGGCTACAGCAAACGCTTCGGCATTGTGTATGTCGATTACGAAACACAGGTTCGTACGCCGAAGCAGAGCGCCTATTTCTATCGTGATGTCATCGCCGCCAATGGATTCTGAGGTGTTGCCGCTCGATCAACTAGATGCAGCGGCGATTATCGCCCGTATTGCCGCTGCCGATGCGCTGGTACCGGCGGCAGTCGCGGCCGAAGCGGAGTCGATAGCTGCGCTTGCCGAATGTGCCGCGAAACGGATTGCCGGTGGCGGCCGGCTGATCTATGTCGGTGCCGGCACATCCGGCCGCCTTGGTGCCCTTGATGCGGCTGAGTGCCCACCCACGTTTGGTGTGCCGCCGGGGGTTGTAGTTGCCCTGATCGCCGGCGGCTCCGATGCGCTGCGTGTTGCCGTCGAAGCGGCTGAAGACGATGCCGCACAGGGTGCGGCCGATCTGACGGCATGTGCAGTTGGGCCGGATGATGTAGTGCTCGGCATTGCCGCCAGCGGTACCACGCCATATGTGCTGGGAGCGTTGGCGGCGGCGCGTGCGGCTGGCGCGGTTGTCGCCGCACTCACATGTGTGCCGCGATCGCCGTTGGCCGAGGCCGCTACGATCGCAATCGTGCCGGATGTCGGCCCGGAGGTTGTGCGTGGCTCGACCCGCCTCAAGGCCGGCACGGCGCAGAAACTGGTACTCAACATGCTCAGTACCACGGTGTTTGTTTTGCTTGGGCG
>CALLZL010000202.1 GCA_937859575.1 uncultured Chloroflexota bacterium | reverse complement strand
TGCGTATGTGCGCAGCGATCTCCTGGTGCTCAATAGCCGCATCGGCTCGGCCGAACGAGCGGCAGCCATTCGCTTCCTGCGCTATATGCTGACCGACGAAGCTCAGGCGGTGCTGCTGGCCGGTAACCTGCAACCAGTGCTGCAAACTCTCCCACTCGACGGCACAGATATACGGTTGGCGGCCGCACGCGCCTTTCGCCTCCAGGCCGAGCAGGGCCTGCCGATGCCAAACTTTGCCCAACGCGCCCTGATCGAGCAGGAACTCAAACTCATGCAACGCCAGGTGCTCAGCGGGCTTGCAACCCCCGCCGATGCCGTCAGCGATACCGAACGCCGCCTGCGCGAACGCTTGATTGCCGCACCATAATGTCGGCCCGGCAACACTGTGCCGCTGAGGCAAATCTCGATCACATCACGATGCCGAACGTAACCAACAAATATTCCTACGCATTATTGCGCGGAACCGCTTCCCCCTGTTGCCCTCCGACAAAAAGTGTAGTAGAATACTCGAAGGAAATGGGCCGGTCGTCCATTCCGACCAGCGATAGTATCACCGCAATAGGTCGCAATACCCCTGCAGATTCGGACGGCCTTGAGGAGGATCTGAATGGCTAGCAGAACCGATGAGATGGTCCGGCATCTGAAAGCGCTGCAGATGAACACGCCCGATATCGAGGCGTCTGCTGTTGTGAGTGTTGATGGCCTGATCATGGCCTCTGCGTTACCAGCCGATGTTGAGGAAGATCGTGTCTCGGCGATGAGTGCAGCAATGCTCTCGCTCGGTGAGCGGATCGCCAACGAACTGAAGCGCGGTCAGCTTGATCAGGTGTTTGTACGTGGCGAAGATGGATATGTGGTGCTGGTATCGATCGGTGAAGAAGCCGTGCTGACGGCGCTTGCGCTGAGTCGCGCCAAGCTCGGTCTGGTCTTCCTCGAAATGAAGCGTACGGCCAACGAATTACTCAGCCTCGTGTAGTATCATCCACAATCCGGTCTGCATGAAGCCAGGTGGCATTGCCGCCTGGCTTTTTTTCGCCCTGTACGGCTAAGCCTTTTCTCAGAAATGTCAATCAGTTGCCACACCGATGTCACAAAGATCCGACATGCGGCTCATCGTATCGAATGGCGCTCGGGCCTACAATACAGCTGTGTTCGCAAGGCGACACAAAGCAAAGACGCACGATACACCTGGCCAACAGGGCCAACCGGCAACAACGGCAAAGGCCGGCTGTATCGCCAAAACAGAAGGAAACTCCGATGAAACGGCATTTCTGGATCAGCGCACTGGCTGCACTCCTGAGCTTGATTCCGCTCGGCGCAGCCTCGGCTCAGAGCAATGCTCGCTGTTTCCCCGAGACCGGCTACTGCATCAGTGGCCCGATCCGGGCCTATTGGGAGCAAAACGGCGGACTGCCGGTGTTCGGCTACCCGACCGGCCCGCAAGAGACGCTGACGATCGAAGGATGGACTGGCCCGGCTCAGTGGTTTGAACGCGACCGGCTCGAAGATCATAGTGCGCAGGGCGAAGGTGTGCTGGCCGGCCGACTCGGTGCCGAACGGCTCGAACAGCAAGGAAGATCCTGGCAGTATGGCCCGAATACCACGGCTACAACCCCAGGCGCACCGGCAGATCTGGCCAATAACTGCCGCTTGTTCAACGAAACCGGATACCCTATGTGCGGTATCTTCCGTACCTATTGGGAACAAAACGGTGGACTGATGCGCTTCGGGTATCCACTTACCGGGCTCATGCAAGAGACTCTCGAAGGGCGTACGTACTGGGTCCAGTATTTTG
>CALLZL010000201.1 GCA_937859575.1 uncultured Chloroflexota bacterium | reverse complement strand
CATGAACGAGTAGAGATAGTCGAGCGCCTGCTGATAGTGCATAGGAGGCATTCAGATGCTGCAAAAAATACTATTTGGAGGGTTGCTTGCGGTCGGAGTGATGCTGGTACGCCGGCGTGCCAATGTGCAGGCGGATGTCACAGCGGTCACACCGGGTAGCCCGGCAGTGGCGCATGTGGCGCTCCACTATGGCCTCGGCCGCCTGCCGGCATCGCTGGTGATCGATGTCGGCAGTGCTGCCGGGCGGCTTGGCAGTGCCACCGTTGAGGGTGGGCGGCGACTCATCGATATTCCACTCAACGGCTGGAAAGAAGAAGCGCTCACCGTGTCGGTTGAAACTGCCGACTAGCGCTTGCGGCGTTTCTGCGAACGGCGGGCATCACGTCGCCCGCTGCCGCTACCGTCGGCCGCTTCAGGCTGTACTGCCGCCGTGGCTGTGGCACCATTGCTGCGGCGAACCACCGGGGCGGCCTGAGATGCCCGGCCGATCCGGCCGCGCTGCGGCACCGCTGCCGCCCGCTGCTGCGGGTAGATGCGCAGCGCATAGTAGACGGCAAACACCGCCAGTAATACATCAAGCAGCGTCACGGTGGTGAAGAGCAGGCCAGGCAGTGCGACACCGCCAAGCCGGGTTGCAGCGATCAGGGCACCCAATGCCCCGAGGGCGATCAGGCCATACCCGAGCAGCCGGAGCCGCTGCCGTGCCAGCGCAAAGGTGGCGCGCAATACAAAACCGACGTAAATGCCTGCACCAATCAGGGCAAGATGTGCGATGAAGAAGGCCCATTCGGCCGGGCCAAAGGTTGTTGATGCGGTGGTCAGTGCTTCCATGATGCCTCGTGCAGGCGTTATCTGCCGTTATAATCGCGAAAACCGGAACTACATTATACCAGAATTATCGCCGCGTATGGTGTGGGATCTACTTTTCGTACGGCTTACCGATCGCCGCTGGCGGGCGGGGGCGGCCGATGATACCGGCAAGCACGATGATTGTGATCACATACGGCAACATCTGTAAGAACTGGGGTGGCAGGGCAAAATCGAACCCCTGGATCTTGATCTGCAGCGCATCAGCCGAACTGAAGATCAACGCACCACCAAGCGCACCAAAGGGTGTCCACTTGCCGAAGATCATCGCTGCCAAAGCGATAAAGCCGCGCCCGTTGGTCATGACGTCATCGAAGTTGAACGAGGCTTCGAGCGAAAACCAGGCACCGGCGAGGCCGGCCATCATGCCGGCGAAGAAGACATTCAGATAGCGCAGGCCGATCACATTGATCCCCATGGTATCGGCGGCGCGTGGGTGCTCGCCGATCGCTCGTGTGCGCAAACCCCAGGCGGTGCGAAACAGCAGTAGGTGCATCAGTGGAATCAGAATGAGCATCAGATACGTGACCGGGCGATGGTTAAAGAAGATCGGCCCGAGCACCGGAATGCTTGAGAGAAGTGGAATGGGAATAGCCGCCAGTGTGGATCCGGTGGCACCTGCCGAGGTAAGCGGCAGGATCACATTGGCGCGCAGATACCCGGTCACACCGACCGCCAGGATGTTGATAACGGTTCCACTGATGATCTGATCGATCTTGAAGCGAATCGAAAGGATGGCATGCACCATAACGATCGTGCCGCCGCCAAGGATGGCGATCAGCATACCGATCCAGCTGTTGCCGCTCAGCAGCGCGGCAATAAAGCCGACGCACGCGCCGGTCAGCATGAGCCCTTCGATTGCGATATTAATGATCCCCGAACGCTCACACAAAATGCCGGCCAGTGCTCCGAGTGCTATCGGCGTCGCCAGGCGCACCATGCGTGCCAGCATATCAACGATATCGGTACGGCTACCGGAAATCGCCCAGATCAGGATCACGAAGATCGTGGCGAAGATCAGCACCCCGGCATAGATCGACGTGAGATCGCGACCCGTGCCGCGCATAATATAGAGTGCGCCGGCGATCAACAGCAATGCCACCACACCCACAGTTGCCACCGTCGGCAGGGGGATATCGGCCAGTGGTGGATCAACCGGCCGGGCATTGGCATACGTGATGCGCAATGTCGAAATCTGATCACCCGGCACCTGCGAACTCACAATGCCGAAGAGTGCCAGTGCGACAACTATACCGGCCAGTGCGACAATCCGCCGCCGGTCGAGTCGAAATCCTTCACTCATCCTCCCCACCCCCGTGTCAGTGTCGTCTGCGTGCCACGGCGCGCCGGCAAGCGATAGATCCAGCGCACAATCTGATCGGCTGCGACGAAGATGATCACCAGTGCCTGAATGATATTGATCAGGTTGATCGAGATACCACTTTCGAGCTGCATCAGGCCGGCACCATTGCGCAAAGCCCCCCAGAACATGGCTGCCGGAATAATGCCGATCGGGTTGCTGCTCGCCAGCAGGGCGATCGCGATACTGTCGAAGCCATAGCCGCCGGTAAATGCCGCCTTGTAGTTGTGTTCGAGGCCGAGCACCGTCGAGGCGCCGGCCAGCCCGGCCAGGCCGCCGCTGATCGCCATCGCCAGCACAAAGTTGCGCGTAATACTCATGCCGGCATACTGTGCCGCATCTGGGTTGGCACCGACGGTGCGGATCTCAAACCCGATGGTGGTCTTGTTTAAGAGCCACCAGATCACAAATGCCATAATCAGCGCGATCAGAAACCCGGCATGCAAGCGGTAGTCCGGCCCAAACAGAAACGGCAGGCGCGCTTCTTCGGCCACAAACGCCGTACGCGGCGCACTCGAACTGGTATCACGGAACGGCCCTTTGATCAGGTAATCGATCAGCCGAATCGCGATATAGTTGAGCATGATCGTCGTGATGACCTCGTGGGCACCGGTGCGTGCGCGCAAGAATCCCGGCACGGCACCCCATAACGCACCGCTCAGCACCCCGGCCAGCAGCGCCAGCGGCAGATGGATGATCATCGGCAGGCCGACGAACATCGCGCCGGCAACCGCCGCCGCCATCGAACCCATAATGATCTGCCCTTCGGCGCCGATATTGAACAGGCCGCACTTGAAGCCGAGTGCTACCGCCAGGCCGGCCAGGATATACGGCGTAGCCTCGACAAGGGTATTGGCAATCGCCCGCGGGTTGCCGAGCGCCCCGACAAACAGGCCGCCATAGGCTTTGCATAACACATAGACGCTCTGGATCTCGCCGACGGCATCACAGACCCCCGGTGAACGGTTGGGGCTGGCCGACCCACTCGTGACCAGAATGACGCCTGCACCGATCACAAGCGCGCTGAAGATGGCCAGCAGCGACACCAGCAGGCTGGTTGCCAGGCCACGCCAGTCGATCCCCGGTCGCGGGGGAGATTCAGGTTTCGTGGTCACGGTGTACTCCTTGGTTTCTCAGGTGATGCAGAGCGTGTATTGCCTCCCGAGGCCCGAGTGCTAGGCTGGAATGACATCCGCCGGCTCTTCAACCACGCCAGCCATCAACAGGCCGAGACCATGGCGCGTGGCCTGTTCGGCCGGGATAACCGCAAGGATCTTGCCTTTGAACATCACAGCAATGCGATCGGAAAGCGCCAGAATCTCGTCGAGCTCGGCTGAAACGAGCAAGACCCCTACCCCTTCGTCGCGTTTCTGGATGATATTCTTGTGGATGAACTCGATCGAGCCGACATCGAGACCACGGGTTGGTTGTGATGCGATCAGCAGCTTGATCGGCCGGGTGAACTCACGTGCGACGACGACCTTCTGTTGATTGCCGCCCGAAAGAGTTGATGCAGGTGCATGAGCGCTGGCCGTGCGAACATCGAACATTTCGACAAGCCGTTCGGCATTGGCCGCGATTGCCGCGTCGTCGATCACGACGCCGTGGGCATATGGCGGCCGCAGGTAGGTCGAGAGCACCATGTTATCGGCGATCGGGTAGCTGAGTACCAGGCCGTGGCGGTGGCGATCTTCAGGAACATGCGCCACACCACCATCAAGAACCCGCCGTGGTGATGCGCCGGTCAGATCGGTTCCGGCCAGTATCACATGGCCGGCTTCGGTCGGCCGCAATCCGGTGATCGCCTCGACCAGTTCGGTCTGACCATTGCCCTGTACCCCGGCAATGCCCAGCACTTCACCACTGCGCACTTCGAGCGAGAGCCCATCGACCGCCCGCTGACGCCGGTCATCGAGCACGACCAGTTCGTCGATCGCCAGTACGGCTGCGCCCGGTGATGCAGCCCCGCGATCAACCGTCAGCGTCACGTCGCGGCCGACCATCATCGCCGCCAGGCTCTCTTCGGTCGATTCCTGCGGCAAGGCTGAGCCGACCATACGGCCGCGGCGCAAGACACTGATCCGATCGGCGATGGCCAATACCTCTTTGAGTTTATGGCTGATGAAGATGATCGATTTCCCCTGTGCGCGCAGCACTTTGATCACCTCAAAAAGGTCATCGGCCTCCTGTGGTGTCAGGACGGCCGTTGGTTCGTCGAGGATCAGGATCTCGGCGCCACGGTAGAGCGCTTTGATGATCTCGGCGCGTTGCTGCACGCCGACCGGCAGATTCTGCACCAGTGCGTCGGGGGGCACGGTTAGGCCATACTGTTCGGAGAGCTCGCGAACACGCCGGTTGGCCTGTTTTTCGTCGAGCAGCAGGCCACTGGTGATCTCGGTGCCGAGCATCACATTCTCAGCAACTGTAAGGGTTGGTACGAGCATGAAGTGCTGATGCACCATGCCGAGCCCGAGGCGGATCGCATCGGTGGGGCCATGAATAGCGACACGCTCGCCACGCACCAGGATCTCGCCTTCGTCGGGGGCATACAAGCCGTACAGAATATTCATGAGAGTCGACTTACCGGCGCCATTTTCCCCCAGGAAGGCATGGATCTCGCCGGCTTCGAGGGTAAAGCTGACCTTGTCGTTTGCCAGCACGCCGGGGAAGCGTTTGGTAATTGAGCGAACTTCGAGCACAGGGGTCATAAGCGGCCTCTGACTAGCGCGCCGTGTCGGCGCTTGTGTTGCGCGGCTACCGATGATCGGTCAGTGGGTCGATTTTCCTATAGTACCATCTTTTTGCACTTCTGCGGTGATAGGGATGCGCGAGGGTGGTGACACGATCCAAAACAATGTGCCCGCTCGTCGTACGACGAGCGGGCACATTGTTTTGGGCAGCGCAGCGCTTACGGCAGCACAACGTTGGTGCTGATCGAGCCGTTGGCGAGGCCGGCCACGGTCGTTGCGATCAGCGCCTTCACATCGGCCGGAATAGCCGCATCGGCATCGTGGAACGGTGCCAGGCCGACACCATCGTTGGCAGCGCTGAAGACCAGCGTCCCACCCTCGAATGTGCCGTCTTGCACCGACTTGATCGTTTCGAAGACTGCCACATCAACGCGCTTGATGGCGCTTGAGATGATATTGGCTGCGCCCGGAGTCGCACCATTCTGGAAGGTCGTTACATACTCATCCTGGTCGACACCGATCACATACACACCATCCTCGGCAGCAGCCTGGATACCACCGGAGCCGGTCTGGCCGCCGGCACCGAAGATCACATCGGCACCCTCGGCGATGAAGCTGCGGGCCGCTTCGGCACCACGGGCACGATCGACGAAGCTGTCGATATAGACACGCTTCACTTCGATATCGGAGTTGACCGACTTGGCGCCATTTTCATAGCCCAGCAGGAACTTCTGCACCGGCGGGATCTCGACACCACCGACGGCGGCGACGACACCACTCTCGGTCATTGATGCCGCGAGCACACCGGCCAGGTAGCCGGCCTGATCTTCGGCAAAGACGAGGCCGCGCACATTCGGGATGGCCGGATCGTAGGCGAAGTCGACAATCGCATACTTGACGTCCGGGTTGCGGGCGGCAGCTTCGGCAATCGCGTCACCCATCAGGAAGCCGACACCGATGATCAGGTCGAAGCCCTGATCGGCAAACTGCTGCAGGTTCTTGTCGTAGTCGGTCGGTGCTTGCGTCTCGATAAACGCAATCTCGATCCCAAGCTCCTGCTCGGCACGGGTCAACCCTTCGTAGGCATACTGATTGAAGGTACCGTCGTTGATCTTGCCGACATCGGTCACCAGGCCAACACGCAGTGTTGCGGGGGGCTCGGTCGGTGCGGCAGTGGGCTCGGCCGGAGCGGCGGTGGGCTCGGCCGGAGCGGCGGTGGGCTCGGCCGGAGCGGCGGTAGGTTCGGCCGGAGCGGCGGTAGGCTCGGCCGGAGCGGCGGTGGGTGTAGCGGCAGTGCCGCCACAGGCTGCCAACATCGGCACCACCAGTGCCAGCATCAGCAGCGTCGCGATGAGCGACTTTCGCATGGGAATCTTCCTCCTCAGTTCAGGCAGACCCTGTACAATTCAGGGTCGTGCGGCATGCGAGATAGATCAAAGACAAAACGAAGCGGCAGCAGAGCTGGCGCTTCGTTGCATCAATAACTGCATCTGCATGCGTCACACATTCATAATGAACAGGGCTGATTATAGCAGCGCAGGCTCAATTTGGCAATCGACTCAGAGATTACGATTGGCCCAGGCCAGAAACTCGGCCAGTGAAAAAACCCCCAGCACATTATCGGATGCCTGGTCGCGCAGCCACTGTAATGCACCGGGCCGCTGGCCACCACCATCGGCAATCACGATCGCCGGGCAAGGGTAACGCTGCTGGATATTCAGGATGAGATAGGGGAATTTCTCATCGACACTCCCGGTGGACTGTTGCCATTTGACTTCGATTGCCAGCCCGGCCGGCGAGCAGGCAGCCCCACGCAGCCAGAAGTCGGTGTTGAGTGGCAGACCATAAATACTATAGCCGATCGGATACTGGGCGACAAAGAGCCGTTCGGGGCGCGGCCGGCGCTGGCGGCAGAACATGGCCTGCTGTTCGAGATCCGGTTCAGCTTCAAGCACCTCGTGAGTATTCATTTCCAGAAAACCACGCCCGGTCAGCACGCCGCGAATACTCGATTCAGCGACGCTGCCGGTTGACTCGGCACGTAACGGCCGCAGGCGCTCGTGGGTCATTGGTGTTGATACTCCCGTACTGGTGTTCGTGTGCATAGTGTACCATGACTGTATAGCAAAGCATCCGAGCCGGCACGCAGCATCGCTTCCCGGCTTCCCGATCGCCGAGCACGCATTTGCCCTGTGAGACTCACCCGGGAAACGTTTCGCCCGTACTGAGAATGCTATAATATCGTGGCAACGATTCGTGCCACAGGAGGCGTGTTATGTCTGATCATCCAGCGATCCGCCGGATCGCCATCAACACCGGCGGCGGCGATGCACCCGGGCTCAATGCCGTGATCCGTGCGGTCGTGCTGGCGGCGCATAACCACGGCTGGGAATGTTTTGGTATCCGCGATGGTTTCAACGGCCTGATGTTCCCCGAACAGTATAGCGACGGTGGTGCCTTTCGCTTGACCGAAGCGCACGTACGTGGAATTACGCATCTTGGTGGAACCATTCTTGGTACAACCAACCGCGGCAACCCGTTGAGCTACCCGACCCCGATGCCGGATGGTACGATCGTCGAGGTAGATCGTTCGGATGATCTGGTACGACTGCTGGCCGAACGTGATATCGATGCGCTGGTGATGGTTGGTGGTGATGGATCGCTGACGATTGCTGATGCACTGGTGCGTAAAGGCGTGCGGGTGGTTGGCGTACCGAAGACGATCGACAACGACCTGGATCAGACGGTGATCACCTTCGGGTTTGATACGGCAGTGGCTTTTGCGACCGAATGTATTGATCGGTTGCATTCGACGGCCGCCTCACACCGCCGGGTGCTGGTGGTCGAACTGATGGGGCGCTATGCCGGATGGATCGCATTGAATGCCGGTATTTCCGGCACTGCCGATGCGATCCTGCTGCCCGAAATACCGTATAACCTGCAGCATGTGGCCGATAAGATCCTCGAGCGCGAGCGCGCCGGCCATACCTTCTCGATTATTGTGGTTGCCGAAGGCGCCCGCCCGTTGGGTGGGAGCGTCTCGGTGCTGGCGCGTGAAGTTGGCCGGGCCGAGCGGCTCGGTGGTGTCGGCGAACGGGTGGCGGCCGAGTTACAGGCACTCACCAGCAAAGAGACGCGTGTCGTGGTGTTGGGGCATCTGCTGCGCGGCGGCACACCCACCAGCTTCGACCGCCTGATTGCACTACGCTTCGGCGCGGCGGCTGTGCGTGCCCTGGCGGAAGGGTATTCGGGGGTGATGGTCGCGCTCGATCCGCCAACCGTGCGCTATGTTCCGCTCGAACTGGTTGCCGGCCGCATGAAGACGGTTCCACTCGATTGTGATACGATCGTTACTGCCCGTGATCTGGGGATCTGCCTCGGCGACTAGCCGGCATCACGTCGCGGCGGCGATCTGCCGTTGTAGTTCGGCGACCAGCGCCGCAAGTGCATCAGCGGCAAATGGTGTCTCGTCGCTCGTGCCACGGTAGATCGCCAGTGCCTCTGCCACAACCGGGCGCTGTGCGTGCGATAAGGTACGCATGCCCCACTCGCCCCCTTCGGCCTTCGATGTGATCAGCCCGGCCTGCACATATGCCGCTACCCGGCATAGATTCAATACAATATAGTCCGGATCGTTATAGACCTGCTCGTCGGCTGCGGCAATATCGGTCATGATCGAATCGACATAATCATGGCGCGGAACAGGCGGGAGCAGTTCGGCGGGGGGCGGCCCGCTGATAGTAATGCCACGCTCATGGATGATCGTGATGTGGGCTGCCAGATCTGGATCGCCGCCGGCTGCTGGTTGCCATGTGCGCCAGCGCCCATCGGCGATCTCGGCGGCGATCCGGTCGCGCCAGTCTTCCCCGTAGTGCAGGTCGAACGGCGGTGGGTAGCGCCACGGCCAGAGCTGCGCCATGCTACAGCTACTGATCTCGATCGGCCGGGGTGCCGCCGACACCTGTAGCAACAGATCATACACTGCCCGTCGCTGGCTCAGCGAGAGCAGATCGTGCGTCACCACCAGCAGATCAATATCGCTGCGCTGCGGGTTGAAGCACCCCATCGCCAGTGAGCCATGCAGATAGACAGCCGCCAGATCAGGGCCGAGGATTTCGGCCAGGCCGCGATGAAGGGTGGTGATCTGGTGGTGCATGGGACTATATCTCTTGGCTTGGTTCAACCAGCCGGCGACCGCGCTGCGGCACCCGGATGCGGCCTATGGCTGCAGTTCGTCTATTATAACAAAGTACAGAGCTGTAAAACTCCCGGTTCACGGGTATGGATCATCGTGTAAGTTGTTCCAACAGCGGATCACCTCCGCGATCACCGCCAGGATGGCGTGGCTGCCCTGATCTGGCCCCTTCTCGAAGTCATCGC
>CALLZL010000200.1 GCA_937859575.1 uncultured Chloroflexota bacterium | reverse complement strand
CTCGGGTTATTCACCAATGATGCACCGGTTGCGATCACCTGCGCATCATTGGTGAATAACCCGAGTGCCCCTTCGGCAAAGATGAAGAGCAGTGTGGCGATCACCGTCATCCAGCCGACCGCCCACAGCACCGCAACCTTCGTCGCCGCATCACCCTCGGCAATCCGGCGGGCACCGATGCTCTGGCCTACCAGCGTGGTGGTGGCAATCGCAAAGCCAAAACCGGGCAAGAACGAGGCCGACAGCGCGGTGAAGGTGATCTGGTGGGCCGCCAGTGTCACGGTACCGAGCCGCGCAACAATAATCACCAGCGTGAAGAAGGCCGCAGAAGTAAGGATCTGCTCGATTGCTGCCGGAATACCGAGCTTCAGAATCTGGCGCGCTACCGTCAGATCGGGCCGCCAGCCGCTGATACCACGAATGCTGACTCCATCGCGGCCGCGCCAGAGCGCCACCAGCATCAGGCCCAGCGCCAGCAGACGCGCCAGAAACGAGCCCCAGGCACTGCCGACCGCGCCGAGTGCCGGAAAGCCGGCCACACCATAGATCAACGCATATGTCAGGCCGATATTCACCACATTGGCGATCCCGGTGACGATCATCGGCGTGCGTGAATCACCCGCGCCGCGCAACACACCGCCACCGATAAACAGCGCCACCAGTACCACCATGGTGCCCATCGTCACCTGAAGATAATCGGTCGCGATGCGCGCCACATCCGGCGCAACCCCAAAAATACTGATGATTGGCTCGGCAAACAATCCACCCAACAGCGCCAGCGGCGTACCGATCAGAATACTCCACACGATCGACTGGCGCGCCAGCCGGCTGGCACGCTCGGCGTCGCGGGCACCATATGCCTGCGCAACCAGCACGGCGCTCCCGATCGAGAGCGCACTCAGTGCCGCGATCACAAAGAACATCACCTGCAATGCCGCACCGACACCGGCCGTCGCCGAGGCACCTAGCCGCGCCACCAGGGCGGTATCGACAATGCCGAGCATGGTTTCGAGAATATTCTGCCCGATCACCGGGCCGGCCAGCGCCAGTACACGCAAGCGTACCGCACGCCTATCGATCACAGTTGGTGCCGCCGTTGCGCTTGCAGCGGCGGCACGCTCAGAGTGTTCCATACAGCTCCTGAATTTGCCGGTATACCGGCCGACTAACGGGTCATGTTGCCTTTATCGGCGGCACCTGCCAGCCGCCGGGTACGGGCGGCATCGGCCGCCATCTGCTCGACACTTTTGGTCTCAAGGCGTGCAGCACCAACCGTTTCGTGCAACCGGACGCGTGTACCGTTGGCTTCGGCCTGCACCAGCCGCTGCTGTGCCGCCGCGATCGCCCCCTGATACTGCGGCAGCCAGCGCGCCTGTGCCACCAGCATCTCGTCGGTCATCTGCCATACCTCCTCGGGGTCACAGACCGCCCCAACCAGCGGGTCGTGCAGCATGGCCTGTTTGAGCAGCATAACATCACCATGCACCGCCGCCTCCATGCCCATCTGCTGTACCCGCACACTGGCCGAACATGTTGCGGCACACGCCAACGGCAGATCACCCACCACCGGCATGTTGATACCGTTGCGATCAACATACCCCGGGATCTCGATCACGCAACCATCGGGCAGGTTGGTGATATGCCCACGATTGATGATATTAAAATGGCCGCGATAGGTGCGCCCGGTTTCGAGTGCCTCGATAATATACGAACCATGCTCCTCGCTGCGCGTCTGGTTGCTGAACTGCGGCGGCTCTTCCGCCAGCCAGTTCGGGTAGTCGGTTTCGAACCAGTTGCGCGACTCGGTGCAGACGCGCAAGTAGCCGCCGGTTTCACCATTGATCCAGCTCGACATGTCGATCCATTGCGCGATCTCAGCCGGCCGCTTACGATACCACGGCAGATTTCCGCTCAGATGGCCGTTCGACTCGGTGCTTTAGTGGCCAACCCGCCGCACCACATCAATGCGCACCTTCTCGGTGGTGGGGTAGGTCGGATGCTGCTCGAACAACTCCAACAACTGCGGCAGCATGTCCATGCCACGCCACTGTACCTTGACGAACCATGTCTGATGGTTGATCCCGGCGGCAATAACATCGACATCGCGCCGATGGATCTGTTCGTCGGCCGCGATCATTCCCTCACGCTTCGCCCAGTGCTCGATCACCGAAGCGATCTGCCAGTGAGCACCCTGCACCCCATGGCAGAGCCCGATGGTCGGCACACCGCCATACTGGTTGCAGGCCCAGGTATTCATGGCCATTGGGTTGGAGTAGTTGAGGAAGAGTGCGCCCGGCTGCGCGACTTCACGAATGTCGCGGCAGAAATCGAGCAATGCCGGAATGGTACGCTGCGCATACATGATCCCACCGGCACAGATCGTATCGCCGACACATTGGTCGATGCCATACTTCAAAGGGATATCGATGTCGGTCTGAAATGCTTCCAGCCCACCCTGGCGAATCATCGAGATCACATAGGTGGCGCCTTCGATCGCCCGCCGCCGATCGGTTGTCGCAATAATCTGTGCCGGCAGCCGGTTGGCTGCGATGTCGCGTCGGCACAACTCGGCCACCATCTCCAGGTTCTGTTCAGAGATATCCGTCAGGGCAAAAGTCGTATCGCCCAGTTCAGGCACACTCAGAATGTCACGCATCAGCCGGCGCGTGAACCCGATCGAGCCGGCACCAATCATCGCAATCGTTACCGCCATTGATACCGTTCCTCTCTCATGCGTTACAAACACACAGCGCGTAGCATACTACTACCCCGTTGGCACGGCAAGCCGCCGAGAGAGACACAACTACGGTGTATCTCTCTCGGCGGCACGTAGGCCGAACCTGCAGCGCGTACTACCGGCCGACGAACGGCAGCACGACGCGTACCGGCAGCGCGCTGAGCTGTACCGATGTCGTGGGGCCGTAGATCAGGCGCGTGCCATCGAGCTCGATCTCTTCCAGCCAGTAGCTGTACACCTGCCCCACTATGGCAGTGGTATCCGTGAAGCTGTAACTTCCACCACTCTCGCCCTGGCTGCCGATCAGCGCCGATGTGACCCGCACTGCGTCGCTGATCTCGCCGCTGCTGCTGCGCAGCAGGTGGAATCCACGGGTGTCTCGCTCGGCGGCAGTTGCCCAGCGCACAACCATGGTATTCCCTTCCCAACGTGCCGAGAAATTCGTCAACACAACTACCGTCGGGTCAGCGAAGATCGGTGTGGCGGTCGGATCTCCGGTTGCACCGGTGGCCGGGTCGTTGGTGAGAATCGGCCCCAGTTGATCCGAGGTCAGCACACCCTGATTGATGACCGAAGTGCGATTGACCGGGAAGGGTGAATTGATCCTGGCGCGGAAGGTAATCGTGACACTCGACCCATTCGCCAGAGTCCCGATATCCACCCGTACACTCGTCGAACCACTGGTGTTGCCCAACCCTACCGTGCCGGCACTCGTCTGTACCGATCCGACCACCAGGGTGGTGTCGCTGTCGAGAGTGTCGGCGAATACGACCGTCGTTGCCGGGGTGTTGCCGCTATTACTGATCACGATCTGGTATTGCAGCGTATCCCCCGGTGAGGTACGCCCGTTGCCGTCGGCATCAACGACTCGGGTGCTGCTCTTATCGGCTGCGAGTACCGGCAGCAACACAATCTGCCGATCACCAAAACTGGCTGTTGCCGTGCCACCCACCGTCAATATCACGGCGACACTATTGGGGGTGGTGCTGCTAAACCCGCTCGGGTCAGTCTCTTCGACGGTGTAGTTGCCGGCGATCAGCCCGTTGAAGCTGTAGCTACCGTCGCCGGCGGTCGTCGTGGTAGTGATAACACTTCCGCCACTGTTACGCAAGGTGATTGTCACCCCTGCCAGGCCGCTCTCGCCGATATCACGTGTGCTGTTGCTGTTGGTGTCGTGAAAGACAACACCGCTGATCGAGCCGGCCTGCTGGTCGCCGAAGTTGGCCGTCGCCGCACCACCCGCACCGATATTGATCGCCACACTGTTGGGTGTGGTACTGGCAAACCCGCTCGGGTCGATCTCGACCACCGTGTAGCTGCCGGCCACTACACCACTGAAGC
>CALLZL010000199.1 GCA_937859575.1 uncultured Chloroflexota bacterium | reverse complement strand
GCCCAATGGCGTGCGCAGTGCATATTGATGGAAGGCCCAATCGGTGCGAAATGGTTCGCCGGCACGCCGGTAGATCGCCTGCAGCAACGCATCACGCAGCGGGCGATGCTCGGGAGCCACCAGCGCACTCAGCCGATCGACCTTGTTCCATGCACCGATCGGGCTGACGAGCGTATCGCGGCCAAACGACTGTGCCAGGTAATTGCGCCGATCGACCGTCAGCTCAAACGAAGGACCGATCGGCAAACCGAGTGCAGCAGTACGTGCCATGCGCGACATCGACCATTCCGACCAGTCAACGGCACCGGCCTGATGGTATGCTTCGCTGAGCAGCGCCTGTGCCAGTGCCGCCTGCCCGGCGGGAGTCGGCCTGGGGCGGGGGGGGCGCTCAGGTGCCGGCGGCGGCAGGTCGTCGAACCCCCGCCGTACATACTCGGCCCAGGGGAAGCCGGCCGGATCACTTTTGCGCCCACGAGGAAGAGCAACATCGACATGGCGCACAACCATGTCGGGTCGAATACCATATTGCGATACCTTCTCGCGTGACAACTCGACCAGTGCGTCGAGCTGGGCGGTAGGGTATGGATCGCGACCATTGTTGGCATTTTCGAGCTCGATCCCGAGCGACAGCTCGTTGATCGCGGTCTGCCCTTTCCATTCGGCACGGCCGGCATGCCAGGCACACAACTCATCCGGCACCAGGCGGTAGATCCGGCCGCCCTTGTCGATCAGGTAGTGAGCCGATACCTGCGCCGCCGGATTCGTCAGCCATGCCAGCGCACTTCGCGCCGAACCGACCGTTGAATGCAGGACGATCATGCTAACTGGCCGATTCCCACGCGAGCTGTGGTTCGGCGATCGAATACTCGTATCTATCTGCATGGTGGCGTTTCCCTATGGCGATATGCCGCAGCATAGCACGCACCACCATACAGAAGCTATGGCGCATCCAACTAGTTTTTAACAGCTGCACATGAGTGAAGCAGGAATACCTGAGATAAAGTACTTTGAATCAGGTAGAGGAGTAGCCCGCCTCATGGTGATTGCTTCCTGATACAGTATGCGGAGGCGTTGGATTGTCATGCTGAGCGCAGCGGGAGAAGGCATTGGATTGTCATGCTGAGCGCAGCGACGCAGCTCTTCGTGCAGCGGGCAGCGACGCAGGGTGCATCCCTTCTCGCGAAGCGATCCTTCGCCGCATAGCGGCTCAGGATGGCATACCGGCCCAGGGGCGCGGCTCAGGATGCGATCCGACCCTACCGGATGGAGACGATCGGGCGCCTAGCGCAGCAGGCGCATAACAATGCGGGCCATACCGGGAAAGACGGCCGCAGCGGTCGCAAGGATGCGGCCATACCAGGGGATGATCAGTTCGCCGTGCAGACGGCGAGCGATAGCCTGCTCGGTAGCCTGCGCGACCTTTTCGGCGCTGACGGTCGAGAGGCGGCTGAGGCGCGGGTATTTGGCTTCGTCGGCATACTGCTGAAAACCGGTGCGGGCAATACCGGGGCAGATCAGGGCGCAGTGCACGCCACTACCGCCAAGTTCAACCATCAATGTCCGGCTGATCCCAACCAGCGCAAACTTGGTGCCGACGTAATACCCCATGTTCTCGGCCCACACCAACCCGCCGAGCGAGGCCATCATGACGATCTGGCCGTTGCGGCGCGCCAGCATGTGCGGCAATACGGCACGCGTGCAACGGATCGCACCATAGACGTTCACATCCATCATGTGCTGCAGATCGGCGAGTGGTGCATCGGCAATGCGATCGAGCAGGCCAAAGCCGGCATTATTGACGAGCACATCGATCCGGCCGAAATGGCCGATTGCTCGTTCGATCATCCGAGCGACATCATCATCGCTGGTGACATCGGTTGGCACAGCGATGGCACGCTGCGGGCCGCCGAGCTCAGCAGCCAGCTGTTCGAGCTTGTCGGTGGTGCGGGCGGCGAGTACCAGCCGTGCACCGGCAGTCGCACAGCGACGGGCTATCAGTTCGCCAAAGCCGCTCGATGCACCTGTAATGACGATCACCTGTTGCTGGATACCCACGAATCAGCGCTCCAGTCGCATCTCAACGCGGCCAAATCGGATGACGTCGCCATCTTCGACAATCGCCACATCACGCACTTCAACATCGTTGAGGAAGGTTCCATTGGTGCTGTGAAGATCTTCGAGCACCCATTCGTCGCCACGCAACTCGAGGCGGGCATGCTGTTGGGAAAGGAACGAGTCGTTGAGTGCGATCTCGCAATGCTCCATGCTGCGGCCAATGATCGTGCTCGGGCCGAGCGGGTAGATCTTACCGGGGGTGACACCGCTCTGGCCGGGGCGGACGACGGTGAGCTGGCCGTATGGGCTGCGCGAGCCTTCACCTGCGGTACGACTACCGGCACGCAGATCCCGGATGACGAAACGCAGCACCTGCCAGAGAAAGAAGTAGAGGAGCAGCACCACAGCAACGCGCAGCAGCAGCACAATGATATCGAGCGAGATGTTGGCAATATCGAGCATAGTGCGGTGCTCAGGCTTCCTTGAAGATGACTTCAAGCCCACCAAGCGAGATCGTATCGTTATCGCGCAGCACCTGCTCGGCGATCTGCTCGCCATTCACAAATGTGCCGTTGGTCGAGCCGACATCGGCGATCCAGAAGCGACGCGCACGGTAGCGCAACTGCGCATGATGGCGCGAAACACGTTCGTCTTCGAGAATAATATCGTTGTTCAGGCCGCGCCCGATCGTCAGCAGCGTGCTTTCCAGTGGAATCGTATGATTGATGCCGCGCAGCGTCAGCAGCAACCGTGCCCGTATCGCGGTGACATCAGCCGGGCCGGCCTGGAAAACCTGCGTCTGATCACTGGTCGCTTCACGTTTCCCGGCCGTGGTTTCGGCAATCACCTGGATGGAGCGCTGCGGCACCGTCGCATCAACTACGAGCTCGACATGCGGATGTTCGAGCATGCTGAAGCCGCGCTCCTGGGCCAGATCGGCCAGATAGGTTGCCATCTCATGTTCGATCTCACGACGCATCTGGCTAAAGACCGCCATATCCTGCGGGTTGAGGAAGACGCGATAGGCATTGGGAACAATCACGCGTCGTACGCCAACCGTCTGCTGCGACTCCATGGCGCGTTCGAGGCGCTTGGCGATCTCGGCCGGCTGCACCGGGCTGCGGAACAGCCGCGCCACCGAGCCTTCGACAATCTGCTCCATGAACGATTCAAAGCGATCAAGCGCTGACATGGGCGTTGCTTGTTCTGCTGCACAATGGCAGTATGGCTTCCTGATGTGATGATTGTAGCATATTTCATGCCACCAGAGCAGCAACCGCATCGGCACAGCCCCACGAGAGGGTGACACCCGCGCCACCATGGCCATAGTTGTGAATGAGTAACCCGCCAGGGTACGTCTCGGCTTCAAGGCGCACGGCGGGGCGTCCGGGTCGCAGCCCGACCCGATGTTCAAGCACCGTCGCAGCAGCAAGCCGTGGTTCGAGCGCGATACAGCGTGCCCGAATAGCTTCAGCCGTAGCCGGATCCGGTAGAAGATCCTCGCGCCCTTCATCGGCGGTGCCGCCCAGAATAATATCGCCTGAACGCGGCACAATATAGGTCACCCCGCCGGGGCCATGATCATCAAGGGTGAAGCGCTCGATCCCAACCTGTGCAACCCGCACGATCTGGCCGCGGATCGGCAGCAGGCTGTGATCACCAAGCAGTTCACGGGCACCAAGCCCGGCACAATCAACCACAACCTCGGCAGCACTAAAAGCTTCGTCGATCCGCGAGAGGCGGCGGGTTTCGATCGTACCGGCCGCCGCTGCAAACCGTTCGATCAGATACGGCAGGTAGCGCGGCATCTCGATCACCGGTGCCGAGAAGAGATACGCATCACTATAGCCGGGCGGCAGTTCGGCAGCCGTCGCATGGCGAAAATCAGGTACGGCATCGCGCCACCATGGGTCGGGTGTCACGCTTGGGAAGAGCTCGATCCCCGGGCATTGAACAACCCCGGTCTGCGGCTGTTTGGCGAGTCGTAGCAACTCGGCGTAGGTTGCGGCACCCCATGCACCAACAAGCGCTTCAGGATAAGCACGGTACGGATACCAGACGGCAGCGGCGATATTCGAGGTGGTGTGGGGCGGTTGTGATGCCGCCCAGATTCGTACCCGATGGCCGGCCTCTTGCAAGCGAATGGCACACGAGAGCCCGGAAACACCGGCACCGATCACAAGAATATTCATCGGTCGTTCCTTATATAGCGAAGTGCAAAACGATTGATCGCTGGGAGCGCGGGCGTCTCGCCCGCATG
>CALLZL010000198.1 GCA_937859575.1 uncultured Chloroflexota bacterium | reverse complement strand
CGGCCTGTTGTCCGACGGCCGAACTGAAGCGGGCACTGTTGAATGGTGGTGTGTGCGTGCTGCTCATCACACCAATCTGGCGTGCCCTGGCACGGCTAGCGACATCCTGCCGTGGTGGGCGTACGGCAGCACGTGTCTCAGCGATCTTCTGCGCCACTGGTGGGTGTGCCGCTTCATGGCGTGCCGTAGCCTTCAACCGCTCTAGCGTCGTGCGTAACCCGGCATCACGATCATCGGTGCTGCCGGTCGCCGGCGTATCGGCAGCCGGTGGGTCGGCCGGTGCACTCGGCATACCGGTTTGATCGGTTATCGGTTCGGCTTCTGGATCGGCGAAACCATCCCCCGCCGTAACATCGCCCGAAGGATCTGCTGGATCGTCGGGTTGCTCACCCGCCGCTGCCGGAGCCTCGTTGGTCGAGGGTGTGTCGGCTGCTGCAAGGGCTGCGGGTGCTGCGGAGGTTGTCGCAACCGGTTGGGGTAACTGCTCACCTGCCAGCGCTGGGGTGGCTGGATCCGTGCGCCGCATGAGTTGCTGCATGGCGCGATTGCCGATGCTGCGCTGCAACTGAAGAATCGCGGGAGGTGGTAAGGGTGGGGCTGCGGCAGAGATGCGGCTTGCCGGGTAGGTAGCTGCAGGGGTAGCCTCCACACCGGCTGTCTGCTGGGGTGCCTTTGTGCCGGGCGGTATCGTGTGTACAGCAGCGTTCTGAGTGCGCGATCGCGTCATGCCGATCCTCGCGATCGAAGTGCAATGGTTAAAGGTCTTTAACTAATAGCCAGTATACATGGCTGTGTCAAGCACGACTGGATTCGTGCGTTTCAGGCCACCACACCCAGGCGTTAGATCAACCGCAGGGCGGCGCGCATAAAGCCGAGTGCATACGCCATACCGGCATGCCATGGTGCACCGCATTCGAGGTGCGGTGTATGATCGGGAATAAGCACACCATCGTAGTTGTTCCGTTTCAGGATGCGTAGCACCTCGATCATGTCGGTATCGCCGTCATCGACGAAAGTTTCGTAGTAGTGGGGTACCGTACCGCGTACATTGCGGAAGTGAATATATGCGATCCGCCCGGTGCGGCTATAGCGATCAACCATTTCGTAGATATTACCACCCGGCATCTCCGAAAGGGTACCGACGCAGAACTCCATGGTGTGCATCGGGCTCGGGTGTCGATCAAGCATCTGCTGATAGCCGTCGGGAGTATGTACCAGCCGTGCCATACCGCGCAACACTGCGAGTGGCGGATCATCCGGGTGTAGTGCCAGCCGCACACCGGCCGCTTCGGCAACCGGCAGCATTTCATCGATAAAGGCCTGGTATCGTGCCCAGATCTGCTCGCTGCTTACCGGTGCCAATGGCTCGCCTTCGTCAGGGTCGAAGCGATCAGGGTCATAGACCATATTCCACACCATGCCGGCCCGGATCGGTGGCTGCGCCGGATCGTTATACCCCACCGAGCGGGCGCCGCCGCGCGCATACGGCCCTTCATCGCGCCCCCACACACCGGCAATACTGAAGTTGTACCCCATTGTCGGAATGCCGAGCCGGCCAAGATCCTGGATCAACTGCTTCAAACGTTCCATCTGTGCGGCACGTTTGGGGCCATCGAGCAAGACATCATACCAATGGGCCGGAGCGAAATTTTCGAGTGCTTCAAGCGTCAGGCCTTCGGCCTCGATCATCTGCTTGAGATGCAGGAGCCCTTCGAATGTCCAGATCGGATCATCCGGATCGGAAACACCGAACCCTTCGCCGGTGCGCCCCGAGGTAATGATCTGCTGGCGGGTGCTACCCGCAAACCGCCCGGGAATATGAGCCACGATATGGGTTGCTCCGGCCTGTTTCGCAAAGCGCAGGTTCTGCGGGTTGAGCAGATCGCGGTAGAGCCCAAGGCCAAGCTTCATGGTGTGTCTCCAGTTATGTTGCGGCAGTTGCAGGTAGCCCCTTCAGGATGCCATACGCGATACCCCTAGACCTTATGCCTCCGCCAGTTCGTCAATCCGTACCGACCGCCCTTCGCGTACCGAGATATTTGCCGCTTCCATCAGGCGTGTCAGATCACGAGCCAGCGCGATATTTGCTGTGGCAACAGTGCCCTGTTGCATGTGGCCGACCCACTCGTTAAACGCACTTGTTTCATCATTCGGTACGGCGATCTCTTCCCAGCTGCCGCCGGCACGCTGGAGCAAGAGCTTCGGCTCGGGAGTGCCAAACAAGACCGTCCCACCGGTGCCATGGACCTCGATGGTGAAGGGTGATGCAGGGTTGACGAAACCGGCTTCTACGATCCCGATCGCGCCGTTGGTATAGCCGAGAATCGCGACTGCATTGTCTTCGACTTCACGGCCGGTGATATACCCATACTGTGCGCTGACGGTATCGGGCAGGCCGAGAAACAGGCGCGTCAGGTACATTGGATGGCAGCCAAGGTCGATCAATGCACCCCCCTGGCATTGCTCAAGGCTGTAGAAGTGTGCCGGCAACCAGCCTTCCGGATTGCGTTCACTCCGCAGTGCGCCATTGTGCGACAACCGCACACGCGCCAGCGTCAGCTCTCCCAATGCTCCATCCGCGATCAGGCGGCTGATCGCAGCCGTGTAGCCGGCGTAGAAACGCGGCAGCGATACCGTCAGCTTCACGTTATTGCGCTCAACGGCCGCCATGATCTCGTTGGCCTCGGCATGTGTGGCGGCCACGACCTTCTCGGTGAAGATATGTTTGCCGGCATTGGCGGCAGCCAGCATGACATCGCGATGCATGTTGGTTGGTGTATCGACAACAACAGCGTCAACATCCTCCCGTGCAAGCAGATCGGCGAGATCTTCGTAAAACGGCACACCAAGTTTGGCGGCACTTGCCTTGCCGCGTTCCGGCAACTCATCCCAGACGGCGACGACCGTTGTACCGGGGTGGTTCTGGGCGTATTCGGTATATTCCCAGGCGTGAACATGCCAGTAGCTCAGCATTGCGACTCGGATCATGACCAGGGCATCCTTTCGTTTATGTTCAGGGTGTACTTGTTGGGAGAACCTCGGTTGCGGTGGGTTGTGTGGTGGCCGTAGCCGGAAGGATTGTTGCGGTGAAGGAAGGCACGACGGGTGTAACGCGTGGATCGACGGCAGGTTGATCGAGTACGACGAAGATCACGATCGTGAGCACCACCAGAATAATACTTGCAAGCAGGCCACCAACCATGCTCAGCCGCCGTTCGCCGTCGGGTGCTGGCACAACAGCGACTTCTGGGGCGGCCTCAATACTCACCCGCGGTAACGGCTCGGTTAGTGCCGGCCGTTGCAGTTCAACCGTCATCCGCGGGGATTCTTCAAGCGCCGGATCCGGGGTGAGTGCTCCGATAGAATCAACCCGTGCAATCACAACGGTAATGTTGTCGTTGCCGCCCCGTTCGTTGGCCAGTTCGATCAATCTGTCGGGTGACTCAGCCAATGGTTCGGCAGTCGCCAGTTCGGCGATCTCACTATCGCCGACAAGACCATGCAAGCCATCGGAAGAAAGAACCACTGTGTCGCCATCGGCTAGAGGAAGTTCGAACAGATCGACGATAACCTCGACCTGATAGCCCAGTGCACGGGTAATGACATTGCGATAATGGAGGGTGCGCGCCTGTTCGGCGGTGATGATCCCGGCGGCAACCTGCTCTTCGACAAGCGAATGATCACGTGAGATCTGGCGGATCTCGCCGTTGCGGATCAGATACGCCCGGCTGTCGCCGACATTGGCAATCAAGAGCGTGTTTCCGCTAAACAGAGCTGCGACACCAGTCGTGCCCATGGTGCCGCGGCCTTCGCTGTGAATCTGCAGGTTGGCTGTCTCAAAAGCATGGCGCAATGTCTCATCGCGCCCGGTGTCGCCGGCATGCTCATAATAGTGAGCCATAATCGTGCGGACACCGAGGCTGCTGGCGACTTCGCCGGCGGCATGGCCACCCATCCCATCACAGACGATCATCAGCGTGCCGAGATGATCGGTCTGCGGCCCCTCGCCGATTTCGTAATCGTCTTCATTATGGTCGCGCATCCGGCCGACGTCGGTGCGCGCGCTATAACGCAACTTCATGCCAGCGACCTCCATGGTCGATATTCCGCATGTTGGCGCGCAAGTATAGCACGGGGCGATAGGCAACGCAACATCAATCTGCTGTAGTTGGTTTGGACACTTGACATCCGGCCAAAACCTATTACAATACCTCTTCGGTGAATCAATACACCAATGAGATTCGAGCTCTTCGGCGTGTTCCGGTTGTACCGGGGTAACATGGCATGTTGTGCGGCAATGATGCGCAGCACATCCCCGTTGAGCTTTCCGCGAGGATGTATGGACGGACAGGCCAACTTACGCTGCCGCGACCAACGGCGCCGTGCTGAGATGCAGCACCGGTGCTGCGGTTGTGCGTCTGCCGTTCTGCACGATCATACCTAGCTGGTCGCGCAGTTGCGCATGCGCCTCCGCACCGCCCGGTGTGGGGGTTTTTTCTTGCCCCTCTTTCATGCCCGGTCTACGGGTCGCACCCGTTGTCTCATTCGTATTGCCGGCGCATGCGTGCGCCGTGCGAAGTGTGCACCACAGGAGGGCTCCCTCGTTGAACAAGCAGTCCTTTGCTCGGTATTTTGAGGAACGATTTGGTATCAGTTCCGAAGGACAGCTCACGGATTTTCTGAGCCGCCGCGACGGCCACCTGTTACTTGGTCATGCGATTGATCTGAATGCTATGGTCGAGCGCTACGGCGCACCACTCGAAGTTGCCTATTGCCCGCAGATTGGCGTACAGGTTGATCGCATGCAGGGTTGGGCGGCTGAAGCTCGCCGGCGTAGCGGCTATCATGGCGAGTTTATCTATGCCTATGCCACCAAAGCCAATTTTGCCGAAGAGGTCGTGCGAACTGCACTTGAGGCCGGGGTGCACTACGAGACATCAGCCACCGCCGATGTGATCATTGCCCATCAGCTGTGGCGGCAAGGTGTTCTCTCGGCCGATCGTTGGATGTTCTGCAATGGTTCGAAGGACGAAGCCTATATCGATGCGATTGTTGCGATGCGCGCCGCCGGCTTCGAGCGCATCGTGCCGGTGATCGATGATATAGACGAGCTCGAGCATTTGATTGCACGCAGCGAACAGCCGCTCTTTTTCGGTGTGCGCGAGCGCCATGCCGCGGCGGATGTCGATCCGGCGCATCCGGGTGCCGAGCGGTTCGGCTTATTGCCGGCCGAAATCGACGCGATTGCGCGGCGTCTGAGCGACACACCGCACACGTTGGTGCTGTACCATGCCATGGTCGGCAGCCAGATGGAGCAGGCCGAGGCATGGGCGGCACGCCTGGATCGCTCGCTGGATGCGTATATTCAGCTACGCCGGTTGGCACCCGATCTGTCGATGTTCAACTTTGGCGGTGGTATGCCGACATCAGCGTATGCTGTCGATTTTCAGTTTGATTATGCCGGATTCCTCGAGCAGTTGATGTGCTCGATCCAGGTGCGCTGCGAACGGTATCACGAGCCGGTGCCGGCAATTGTCGGTGAGTTTGGCCGTTATACGGTGGCATCGCACAACGTCTTTTTGATCGAAGTCGGTGCCGTCAAACAGGGCCAGGGCGAGGAGCCATGGTACCTGATCAACGGCAGCCTGATGGTATCGCTTCCCGATATGCTGTTTGTCGAAGGGCAGCAGTTTATTGTATTGCCGCTCGGTGGGTGGGAAGCACCAGTACAGCCGGTGCGCCTTGGCGGGCGGTATACTTGTGATTCGGATGATTTCTTCCCGCGTGGCTCGCAGCCGCCATTAATGTTGCCGGCAACTGGCGAGCGTCTGGTATTGGCGATTTTTGGCGTCGGTGCCTATCAGCAGATGATTGCAGGCCGTGGTGGGGCGCATCACTGCCTGATGCCTGAAATGCGCCGGGTGCTTATCGAACGCGACGATGATGCCATGGTGGTACGCGAGATCCAGCCACAGAGTCTGCTGCGCATCATGGAGTTGCTTGGCTATTCGAATGAACGGCTCGAACCAACCGCGACTCGTCT
>CALLZL010000197.1 GCA_937859575.1 uncultured Chloroflexota bacterium | reverse complement strand
TGCTCTTGGCTGCCGGTAGTGCTACCGGTGTATCGAGCGGCAGCATAAGTTGCCCCCGTCGCTGCACCGCCGCAATCATTTCCGCGATTGTTGATTCAATCGGCCCGGTGGCGAACGGAAGCGGTGGTGCCGCACTGCGCAAAAACAACCGCCGATCGTCGGCTTCCCATGACCGCAGCAGTTGTGCCGCCTGTTTGTAGCGCTGATATTCTTGCAACTGGCGCACCAGTGCTTCGGCATCCTCCAGGGCTTCAGTGTCGCTCGGCACTGCCAGTTGCGGCAACAATGCCCGTGACTTGATCACCAGCAGCCGCGCCGCCATGACGAGAAACGCCGAGACACCCGCCGGATCGGGGGCTGGCAGGGCGCGTACATGCGCCAGGTACTGATCGGCAACCTGTGCCAGGGCGATCGCTGTGATATCAAGCTCGGCACGTTCGATCAGCCGCAGCAAGAGATCAAGCGGCCCGGCAAAACTCGGTAATTCGACTGTATAGTCAAGCGATTCGGTTGGTAGCATAATTCAGTTCAGCGAATCTGCCCAGTGTAAGGCCCGGGTGGCGTCGGTCGAACGGTGATCGGCGTAATCACGCAGGATCTGCGTTAGTTCGGGTGGGCTGCCGGCCGCTGTCGCCAATACCGCCGAGCGGGCGTCGTGGCTGGCATGAATAGCGAAATAACGCAACCAGCGGTGCCTGCTGCGTGCGCCACGCTGATAGAGGCCGGGCAACAGCCGCCGCAACACAACAAACAGGCCATAGAACAACAGCGGCATTGGCCGGCCATCGTCATCCACCTTGCCGCAGTCGTGGATCAGGGCGGCTCGCAAGAGATATTCGTCGGTGTACCCCATCCGCACCAGCGACTGATAGACATCAAGGCAGTGGCGCTGATCGTAGAGCGGCATGCGCTCGAATAGCCGGTATTCGGCAGCGCTCAGTAACCCCATGGTTTGTGTGCGCTCGGTATGGCCGACGCGCGCCATGACGGCCGCGAAAAACTGCTGCATCCGGTGAAGGAATACACCGCCTTCGACAAGCTGTGCCTGTGTTTCGAACAACCGGTTGGCCTGATGCATACTGATCGCCTCTGAGTACGGGAAATATACCTATAGTATAGCAAATACTGGCAGAGGTGTTGGCTGTGATTGATGTGGGCCAGGGGTGGATACGTTCTCATGATGGGTAGATGTAGGATGCCAGGCTGTCATCCTGAGCGCCACCGGCGCGCAGGATCTCTTTGCGGCTGGGCGGCGCGTCGGTTGCTCCTTCACCCAGAGTGCTCCTTCGCCAATAGAATCGGGCGAATAGCGCAACTCGCTGTATGGAAATTATTGGCGGTATGTGTACGGCAAAGGGGGTATACGTGTTTATTGAACAAGAAGCCTTGACACAATGCGGAAAAATCACTATACTTGATGCATACCCCCCGAGGGTATCTATACAACACATGATGCTAAGGAGCAATACCACCATGGCAAAGCCCATTAATATTACCGATGAAGAGTTCGAGCAGAAGGTACTGAAATCGGAGGTTCCGGTTGTTGTCGATTTCTGGGCACCGTGGTGTGGGCCATGCCGTGCCGTTGCCCCGATTCTGGAAGAACTGGCCGGCGAGTACGACGGCAAAGTAACGATTGCCAAGGTCAACACCGACGATCATCAGGTCTGGATGACCAAGTTTGGTATTATGGCGATCCCGACCATGCTTTTCTTTAAGAATGGTCAGATGATCCATCGCATTCAGGGGGCCGGCCCGAAGCGTATGCTGAAGGAAGCCTTCGACGCGGCAATCAATGCCTGATGCGCCGTTGCCCATATGGCGTTCGACAACGATGACGAGCGGAGAGGGCTACGCCTTCTCCGCTTGTCTATTGCATGGTTGCCGTGCTGTAGGTTATAGCGATACCACTGCAGCCGGCACCGACATGGAGGAGAGCCGTGGCCGAAACAGCTTCATCGGGAACACTCAGCCCCGCAGCGCGCGAGGATGTGCTCTTGCGGTTGCGCCGGATCGAAGGCCAGGTACGCGGTGTGGCGCGCATGGTCGAAGAAGATCGCGACTGCCGGGCGGTCGTGACGCAACTTGCCGCAGTAAAGGCGGCTGTCAGCAGCCTGAGCACGCTGGTGGCCGAAACATATGCATTGGAGTGCCTGTGCGGCAATGAGCGTGTTGATGCCCAGGAGGTTTCGCGTCTGCTTGATATGCTGAAGGCGGCCCGCTAGGCACCAGGCGGTTTAGGCCTCGGTTGGTGGTTTGAGCCCTTCCTTGGCAAGCAGAGTACGGGCTTCTCGGCTGCCAAGAAACGCAAACAGCTCTTGCACGGCGCGCGGCGCACCACGTTCGCGGGCGCGGATGGCATACCATTCCTGCTGCAGGTGCAACCCGGCCAGATCCACAACGCCAAGCTCACGGCCACGCGGCACACGCGTCTGCGGGATGAAGGCCATCCCCATGCCGCTGCGTACCGCATGTAAGGCCATTTCGGTGCCATCGGTTTCAAGGGCAATCTGCAGATCTGCGGCACCGACACCACGGCGTCGCAGCCACTCTTCAGCAGCCCGGCGCAGTGGGGATCCGCTGCGTGGCAAGATCAGCGGCATTCCGCGCAATGTACCAGGCGGCACCTGCTCTTGCTGCAATAACTGATGACCACGGGGTGCGATCAACACGATCCGCTCACTGCCGAGCAGGTGGGTTTCCCAACCACGGCGTCGCTGCTGTTCTTCGATCAACAGGAGCTGCACCTGCTGGTTGGCGAGCCACTCAACAAGCAGGTCGGCCGGTGCCAGGGTGACGGCGAGCGAGATTGCCGGGAAGTGACTGCGGAACGCGGTGAGCAGCGACGGCAGCAGCCGCTCACCGCTTGACGCCGAACATCCAATCAGAATATGCCCGCTTACCTGGCCGCGCAGGGTGCGGATGTTCTCTTCGGCACGCTGCGCGAGCGCCAGCATCTCGCGTGCAATATCCACAAGCTCTTCGCCGGCATGGGTCAGCCGCATCTGCTGCCCAACGCGGCGGAAGAGTCGGGCACCCTCAAGCTCAGCTTCGAGTGCCCGAATATGCTGGCTGACCGTCGGCTGCGACATGTGCAGATGTTCGGCCGCCGCACTATAGTTTCCACGATCTACAACCGCAATAAAGGTCTTCAGGTGCAGTGTGTTCAGCATCCCGACCTCGCTCGCATACAGGGGAGACGCTGGTATGGTACCACAACTGCACTCGGGCAATCAATGTTCACGATCGAGTTGCTGCACCAGCGCCTCGAACAGATCGCTCTCGGTGATAATGCCAACCACACATTGATTTTCATCGACAACCGGCAGGCCGCCGATCTTACTTTCGATCATCAGCATGGCAGCTTCGCGCAAGCCGGTAGAAGGGCGTCCGGTCACCGGCGATTCGGTCATGACCGCATAGCCTTTCACCTGCCGCAGGGCATCGGCGATGTCGAATGGGTCGAGGCCGGCGACGCGCAGAACATCAGCGCCGCGAATATCGCCCTGCGTAATCATGCCGCGCAGTTCGCCGGTGTCGATGACGACCGGTAGCCGCCGAACATCATGCTCACGCATGAGCGCCAGGGCTTCGCTGAGCGGGGCAGCAATATTGACGGTCACGGCCGGAGCGCTCATCCAGTAGCGAATCTCTTGCTCGGCGGGAACCTCCGTTCGATAGTTCATGCGCTTCGTCATTGAAGTGCCCCCTTTCGTGTATGATACCGCCGACACATGGTGCTGGCGGGTGTGAGCCGGATCCCGTTACTGCAAGTGTAATGCGCTGGGCGACCCAAACTGCGAAATAGTCGCTTACCCACGGTAGCGATTCGCTAACGCGCTTGACACCCCCATGCCGCGTGCTATAATGCGGCAGCCCTGTCGATATGTGGCGAGGAGGTCTAAATCTGTGACTTCGCCCTCACACGCGCGCAACCTCCTGATTACGGCGCTGGTGATGCTGCTGATCGTCATGATCGGCACACAGGCGTTCCCCGCCGTGGCCGCACCGTTGCCCGCCCCTGCCAAACAAGCCGTCGATTTTAGTTGGAGCCCGGTCAGCGGATCGGTGACGATCTCGCCCGGCGGTGCCCCCGGCCAGTTCAACACCACGCTGTTCAACCGTGATACGGCTACCCGCTCATATACGGTTTCGACAACCGGCCTGCCCGCGGGTTGGAATTTCATCATCGCACCGGCGTCGAGTGTGAGTATCGGCGGCAGTGGTTCATTGGCATTCAGTTTCTTCATCTCGGCTCCGAACGGCACACCTGCAGAGACAAGAACCGTCGAGATTATTGCGACCCGCACCGATAATAGTGCCACCAGCCTGGCAGTGCTGACGGTGACGGTTGCCTCACCGACCGCCACGCCGACCAATACCGTGCCGCCGACGGCGACGATCTCGCCGACGCCGACGGTTGGTTCGGGTTGCCCGGATACCGAGCTGCCGGGGAATGATTTCGGGAGTGCGCGCCTGGTGCTTGTCGATCTGCCCGAAAACCATGGGATCTGCGCTCAGGGTGAAGAAGATTGGTATAAGTTCGGTGCGGTCGGCGGCAAAGTCTATACGATTGATATCGAGCGCATGGAATCAGGTCTTGATCTGTCGCTTGAACTCTACGATGCAAACCGGCAGCGGTTGACCTTCAACGACGACTTCTTTCTGCGCGATCCGGCCAACCCCAATCCGCGTGATATCCGGCCGCGCATTCAGTCGTGGCGCGCTCCCCGCGATGGGATCTACTATGTGCGGGTGCGTGATACGCTGAACCTTGGTGGCCGCAACAAGACATACACCTTCGTGGTGCGCTCGGAGAGCTATGGCCCGACACCGGCACCGATCAGCGAGCTGTGCCGCGATCTGTTCGAGGAAGATGGGCTGCCCGAGCAGGCCAAGTTGATCACGTCGAATGAGCTCCAGCAGAATCGCTCGCTCTGCCCGACCGGCGATGCCGATTGGGTGACGTTCTTCGGCAAGGCAGGGAAGACCTACTATCTCTATACCGATACACGTCCATATAAGAACAATCCTGATATTAACCCGGAGACACTCGCCGGTGCCGATACGGTGTTGTACCTGGTTGATCGGGATGGCATAACCCTGCTTGATTTCAACGATGATATCGAAGGATCGCTCGACTCGCAGATCCGCTTTGTACCGCGAGTCGATGGTTTCTACTATGCGCAGATCAAGAATACCGGCGATATCGGCAATCAGTTCATCCGGTATGATCTGATCCTGCAGTTGTGTCTGCCCGATGTCGAGTGTGGTCGTGCGCCACAGCCGGCCATCGGCCCGCCGCCGCCGGGCGGCAGCACTGGCACGGAGCCGCCGAGCGATGCACCGGCTGCCGAGCCGCCGGCCACCGACGCAACGCCAAGCCCGGCCCCATTCATCGATATTACCACCACGCCGACGCTACAGTCGTTTGTGGTGCAAGACAACGTCGCAGCGCCGGGGTTGATCGATGGGATGCTGGTCGGATTTGCCGATCGATCGTTCGAAACGGTCTGGCGGCGCACCGATCGGGTGATTGCCGAAGGGCGTACCAGCCGGAGCTGGATATGGGGGCCGCGTGGCCTTATGGCGCGTGCCGAAGGGTATGTGCAGATGCCGGGTGGGATGCGCCAGGTGCAGTATTTCGACAAAGGGCGCATGGAGATCAACAACCCGGGCGGGGATCGCAACAGCCCATGGTTTGTGACCAGCGGCTTGCTGGTGGTTGAGCTGATCAGTGGCCGCATGCAGATCGGCGAACGTGAGTTTGTGCAGCGTGATGCGGCGCAGGTGGTGATTGCCGGTGATATTACCGATTTCAACGCGCCGACCCACGCCAGCTCCGCCCAGGTGGGGGGGCGCGCCAGTGCCGATCGCAGCGGCGAGATTCCGCGTGAAACGCTGAGCCGTAACGGGCTGGTAGGAGTATATGGCGGCCCGAGCCGTAGCGAGACGCGGCTGGTGCGCTATGTGAGCGAGTCAGGTCACAATATCCCCGCCGTCTTCTGGGAATACCTCAACACGCGTGGGCCGATCTATAATGGCG
>CALLZL010000196.1 GCA_937859575.1 uncultured Chloroflexota bacterium | reverse complement strand
GCGGGAGGCCTTTGCGCCGCATCGATGGCGGGGTGGGGGGGGCCTCCGTTGGCGGGCGGACCGATCTGACGTTGCCCCGCCTCGAACATGCCGCCGCGACGCTGGCGGGCAATACGCCGAGTTCCCTAACAGCGCCGCCGCTCCTCCTGGCGACCAAACTCACACCACCCCGCCGGCAAGCCATGATCCGGCGCGAGAGCCTCAACCGTCGGCTATGCGATGCACTCACCACTCCGGTGACCCTCATCAGTGCCCCTGCGGGTTGGGGGAAGACAACCTTGCTTGCCCAGGCGCTCGAACCGATTCCACAGACGGCATGGCTCACGCTCGATGCCGGCGACAACGACCCGGTGCGATTCTGGAGCTACCTGCTTGGTGCGCTGCAACGCCACGCACCGGCAGTTGCCGCACTTGCCGCCGCCCTGCGTGCACCGGCCCAGCCATCGATCACGCTTTTGCTCACCAGCCTGATCAACCTGCTTGCCACACCAACCGATACCCGGCATCCACCGATCATTCTCGCCCTTGATGATTATCATGTGATCGAGAGCCAGGCCATCCATCATGATCTCAGCTTCCTGATCGAGCAGATCCCGGAGCGCCTGCGGCTGGTGATCACAAGCCGTGGGATACCGGCGCTGCCATTGGCACGCTGGCGTGCCGGCGGCCTGCTGAGCGAAATCACTGCCCGCGATCTCCGCTTTGATACCAGTGCCGCCGCAACCCTCGTCGGGCATGTCAGCGGTCATCTGCTCAGCGCTGAGCAGATCGCCACACTGGCACAACGTACCGAGGGATGGCCTGCCGGGTTACAACTCGCCGGGCTGGCGCTGCGCGATACGACCGCCCCCGGCGAGCTCCTCGAACGAATCAGCGGCAGCCATCCGCTCTTCTTCGACTACCTGATTGGCGAAATTGTCGAACGGCAGCCGCCGCCAATCACAGATCTGTTGTTGCACACATGCATCCTCGACAGACTCTGTGCCGATCTGTGTGATGCGCTCTTCGATACCCTGCCTCCGCCGGGAACAACCCATGCCACACTGGCGGCAATCGAACGTGCCGGCCTGTTCCTCACCCCACTCGATGCCGAAGGGCGCTGGTATCGTTATCATACGCTCTTCGCCGATGCATTGCGCAGCCATCTTGCAGCGACTAATGCCGAACGGCTACGCGAACTACATCGGCGCGCCATGCAGTGGCATGCCACCCGCTATGCCGCCGGTGATACCGAACTGGCGACTGCGGCGATCGAACATGCCCTGGCCGCCGGCGAAGCCCAACAGGCCGCCAATCTGGTATGCAGCATGATCCGCACCACCATGTGGATCCGTGGCGAAATGCACACCCTGCAACGCTGGATCGCCGCACTACCAGCCGAGCTCGTCCAGCAGATCCCCGAGTTGCTGCTGGCACAGTGCTGGTCGCTCATGGCAACCATCCAGCTTGATCGTGCCGGAGCGCTGATCAGCCGGCTCGAACAACAGCCGGCCGCGCACGACGCGCCGGTTGCCGGCGAGATCGCGGACCTGCGTTCGGATATTGCGCGCATCCATGGCGATCTGGCGGGTGGCCGGGCATATGCCATGCAGGCGCTTGAACTTCTGACACCACACCAGGATATCGCACGACTGCTCACCATTCTCAACTATGGAACCATCGCCCTCACCGAGGGCGATCTCCACCGGGCCGGCCAGATCGCTGCCGAGATGGCAATTGCGGTTGCAGCACACGACGATCTGCCGCCGCTGTTGACCCTCTCGGCAGTACAGTTGGCACAGGCTGATCTTAGCTTCTGCCAGGCCAGGTTACACGAAGCCGAAGCATTCATGCTTGGATCACTGCAGGTTGCAGCACGGCTGCCACCCGATAGCCTGCAGCCGACTGCGCCGATCTATGCCAGCCTGTGCAATCTGTATTATGAATGGAATGACCTCGAACTCGCAGAGTGGTATGGCCGGCAGAGCCTTGCACTCGGTAGAAACTGGTACAACTATGATGTGTTGTGTGCCGCTTCATCCGTTCTTGGGCGTGTGCGGCGAGCCCGCGGCGATCAGCAAGAGGCGGCGGAACTCTTTGATCAGGCGCGCACACTGGCGCTTGAATATAATGTGCCGCAGATCACCCGCGAACAACAACTCGGCCGGGCCTGGCAGTCGCTCTGGGAAGGCGACCTCTCGGCGGCGGCGGCGCAGGTGGTGGCCCGCGGCTTACAGCTCAGCGATATACCGGATCCGGCACGTTTCGAAGAGTACGAGCTCCTGGTGCGGGTGGCCATCAGCGACGGTCGAGCAGCGCCGGCATTGGCACTCATCCGCCGTATGCAGCAACAGGCTGCCAGCGGCGGGGTTTTGAACCCCCGGATTCCCGTACGCCCCCCCGGAACCCTTGCCTACCATAAAAACCGGGG
>CALLZL010000195.1 GCA_937859575.1 uncultured Chloroflexota bacterium | reverse complement strand
CCCGGCGGGCAGCGGGGCGACGCTCATCCCCCACACGCCCGGCAACCCCGCCGAGACCGCAACCGGAGAGATCGCCATAGACCTCGTCGCCGGGCTGAAACTGTGTGACACGATTACCGACCGCCACCACCTGCCCGGCGATATCGCTGCCGAGAATCGGGTGTTTCGGCCGGCGCAGGCCGGCCGAGAGCCGCAACAGCGGCGGCTCCCCGCGCAGCAGATACGCATCGGCCGCATTGATCGAGGCCGCATGAACCCGAACCATCACATCCCCAGGGCCGGGAACCGGTTCGGCAATGGCTTCCAGCCGGAGAACATCCGGCGCTCCGTAGTGTCGGTACGTAATAGCTTGCACTTCCTGTTGCTCCTTGAAGACATATTATTCTGACACATCGTACGAAAACCGGCTACTGCTCGGTCGCAGATCGTGGGCTGGGTAGTTGGGGAGAACCAGCCGCCGGATCGCACTGATTGACCGCGAGCAGCTTCAGGCCGAGATCGCGCACCTGCCGTAGCAGCCCGTGCAACTCGGCCTGATCGGCTACCTGGCCGGTGATCAGCGTTTCACCATTCTCGGTTGTGGTAATCGCCATACCGCCGAACCAGTCACTCCAACACACATCCAGCTGGCCACGAACTCGGATCCGGTATACAGCCAGTCGTTGCATGCCTGTCGTAGGATGGTGCTCATCCGGCATTTCCATCACCTCGTATCATCTCCCGTCGTCGATCTGAACGCTCGGCTCTACTGTAGCAGCCGAAAGTGTCCGTGTCGTACCACTTCGGTGGTATTGAGAGAGGTAGGCGAGGCGGCGTATTGCGAGAGGAATCCGGCAAGCGGCAATATTGAAGAGGGAATGATAGATGGGCTACGCGCCCCGGCACGTAGCCCGCACACCGCTCGACGATGGGGTTTCGTCAGCCCATCGAATGGTTATGCCCGTTGTGGCAGGCGTGGTCTGCGGCAGGCGGCACATCCAGGCCCGGATTGCGCTCGAAGAAGCCCACTGGTTTGAGCATAAATCCGATATAGCTGCATGGCATCACCGGCCAATCCTCCGGGCGCGGGATATGATGCGCCCCGATGGTATACCAGACGACCAGATCGGTCTGCTCGATCGATCGATTCGCCGCAGTCCAGGCCGGTAGCCCGGCACCGCCGGGGTGCTGGTTGGGGTAATCGCCGGTTGGGTACTTCTCATCAGGCCGGTAGGGTGTCGCCCAGAGATGATTGGTTATATAGGCGGCGCGCTTGCTCACACTCGATTCGGGATGCACAAACGGCCGTACATTCTCACCGGGCATCAATTTATAGCCAACTGCCTGCCCAAGGCTATTGTGCGCTGTGGGGTTCGTGATCAGCCAGTAACGCGCATTCAGCGGATCAATCTGCTGTTGTGCCTGTTGCTCGGTGGCCAGCAGCGTCTTTCTGGCAACAAACGCATTGCCGTATGGATTCTCCGGGCCGATCGGCTCAGCCTCGGTATGCACTTCGTAGAGCGAGTTCTCTAACCCATCAACCATCATGTCGAGGCGCACACTAAAGAAGTGCTGATGGTTGGGTGTGTAGAGCCCTGGCGCAACAATAGAGCCATACGGGCGCGTCTCGCCCGGCGGTAGCGCACCGGTATGCATGATACCGGTAAGTTTCACCTCATACTGGATCGTTCCATCCTGGTAGAAATACCAGAAATAGCCATACTCATAGTTTCCAACCGTCGCGATAAACGAAACAACCAGGCGACGTGAACGCCGCACCTCGGCATGGCCGGTACGCCAATCGACATGCTTCCAGAGGATGCCGTAATCCTCCTCGTGCATGCAGACCGCATTGGGCAGTTTCACCACCTGACCGCGGCTGTCGTGCATGACGGCATCAAAGTAGTGAATAACTCCCAGACAGTCGCAGCCCAGTGTTAATGAGTTGGCCAGCGTGCCGAGCCCATACTCGCCAACGTCAAAGGCATTCTTGCAACGGTGATTCTCGTGCGGATCGCCATAGGGCACCGTCATCTCGGCCAGCGAAGCTCGGTAGATAATCGGCCGCTCTTTCCCCCCATCGTTATAGCCGATCGTATGAAGCACAAGCCCTTCGCGGGTTGTCCAGCCGATGCGAAAACTCCACTTCTGCCAAGTAACATGGTAGCCATCGACTGTAAAGCCTGGTCCTTCCGGCTGAACGACTTCAAGCGGCTTTGGTTGTTCGCGCAGCCCGCCGATCCGATCAGGGGCGTAGTTGCCATGGCGCGTCGGCAGCGGCGTGACACCCCGATCCAGCACTTCCAGCACACGCATCTCATTAAGATCGAAGATAGCGACCAGTCCTTCGACCGGGTACGCATAGCCGTTATCCGTCGGATCCGATCGTACCCAGGTGAGTGCGCGCAGGAGCCGCCGCCCCTGCCAGGATGCCGGCTCATCACCATAGTTTCCGGCCGACCAGGGATCGACCATGAGCAGGCTGAAATCGGTAATGCCGCGCTTGCGGAGAGCCGCTTGAAAAGCGGTATCGTTCTTGATTGCCGCTTCGCATTCAAAGAACTCATCGAGCATCACGCCCGGTTGCACACCGGCAACATGCACCCAGCTTATGATGGCATGATCGGTAAGCGAGATCTGCACCTCATAGGTTGCACCAGCGGCATTGTCGAGCAGTACCGCACATGCCTGGCGTTCAATATGGTCTCCGGCTGTAAAGCCCAGCACAACCGCCTTCGACGGTTCAACCAGGATGATCGAGGCAAAGCGCATCTGTGGGCTATAGTGCGCGCTGGCCCGCATAATCGCGACCGCTGCAGTAATCTCTTCGGCATTCAGCGGGTCAAGCGGGTGACATAGCTGGGGAGCTACCGACGCGGTCGATCCAGTCGATGCAATCATGTAATCCTCCTGAGCGGTGTCTCTCGGCAGTAGCAGCGATTGTAGCATAAGACCGGATGCGGCACGGTGTTACGGCCGATCGAGCATGCCAAGCGCCTGGCCCCTGGCCACCGCCTGGGTACGACTCGTGACACCGAGTTTGCCGTAGATGTTGCGGGTATGAACCTTAACCGTGTGCAGCGAGATGTGGAGCCGGGCTGCGAGTTCCTGGTTGCTGAGCCCTTCAGCTATCAGTTGCAGCACTTCGCGTTCGCGTGCGCTGAGCGGCTCAAGCAGTATCGCTTGCTCGCCTGTAGCTGACGCGGACGCCTGTGCCGTGCCGGCTGGCCTGTATCGCGCAGCCACAAGCAGCTGCTCGCAATAGCCGCGGAGTACGGCCGGTTGCCGGCTCCCCGCGCTATGGAACGCCGCCAGGAGCCGCATGAGCGGTGGGCCTTCATCGATGAAGAGGCGAACGTACCCCTCAGGTGCTGCAAGCGCCAACCCTTGCGCGAGCGACACCAGTGCACGTTGTACATCGCCGAGTGCCGCATAGGCGAGGCTCCGCAGCAACAGGATCTCGATTATACTGCCAGACCGCCCCCCGGCTTCGGCGGCGGCGAGCAGCCGGGCAAGCAGCCGCAATGCAGCATCGAGCAACCTTTCGCCTGGTTCGCCTGTTTCGTGCTGCGCACGGGCCAGCAACACTCTGGCAAACGTCATGTGCTCAAACTCACGCAAATAGCTCAGCTCGTCGGTTGCTGCCAGGCCCTGCGCCGCAGCCCAGGCCATTGCGGGGGCAAGGTTCCCCTGCCGAAGGAAGAGCCGTGCCTTGATTGCCGCGATCGGGCGCAGATCAGGAACCGGATTGCGAACATACAACCGCCCGGCTTCATCCAGCAGATCAAGAGCTCCACCCCAGGCCCCCGCCGACTCCTGGAGCCGCGCCTGAGCCAGACACCAGCGGAATGGCCAGTCGATCAACGAGGCCTGCAGGCTGCACTCGTGGCTTGCCTGCAGCTCTCGGGCAGCAGCCACATCATTGCCCTGCTCGTGTGCGAGCAGGGCTAAGCCGAGGTGCAGGTGTGGTGCCGCCTGCCGCATGGCTTCGTCGTCCGGCGGAGCGAGCTGGAGAAACTGGCGGTAGATCCTGGCTGCCTCACGCAACTGCCCCTGGGCGATCCGGATCTCTGCCATGCCAAAGGCGCTGGCAAGGGCAAAGGCAAGCTGGCCGGTCTGTCGGGTATGTTCGACCCAGCCGGCGATCGCCTGGTAGGCTGCGTCCAGATCACCGGCAGACCAGTGTGCGAAGCCCAGCAGCACCTCGGCCTGAGCGCGCAGCAGCGGCTCTGCCGCATGTGCCGGATCGAGCGCCAACCCGGCATAGTGTACGGTCGCCGCGAGATCTCCCTGCGCCTGCGCCAGGTAGCTACGGGCCAGTGCAATCCGTACCGGCAAGGTGTGCAGCTGCTCTTCAGCAACCACCACCACAGGCTCTGCGCTCCTCAGCGCCCGCGACGCATCCAACCAGCGCTCGGCATTGCGCAGATACACCTCACTGGCCTCCAGATCACCTGCGTCAAGATGCGCCCAGGCATACTGGGTACTCAGTACCGGCCTGTCGTGCAGGAATGCTGCAGGTAACTGCTGCACCCAGCGCCGCCAGGCAACCGACTGGAACGTGCTATCCATACGTTGCCACGACAGCTCCGCCAGGCGGGCAAGCCGCACCGGATCAGCGGCAGCAGCGGCATGCTGCAAGGCTTCAAGTTCGAGGCCATGAACTTCATACCAGGCACTCGCCCGCGCATGCAGGGCGGCGATATGCTCGCCAGGCAGATCCGGTTCCTGCCCAAGCCGTTGGCGTAGCAGCTCGCCAAACAGATGGTGATACCGATACCAGCGCCGCTCGTCGTCGAGCGGTACCAGAAACAGATTGGCCCGCTCGATCGCATCGAGGGTCGCCGATCCCGCTATGGCAGGATCGGCAACAACCGCATCGCAGAGTGCGCCGCACAGGCGATCGAGGATCGACGTATAGAGCAGAAATCGCCGCATAGCCACGGGCTGCCGAGCAAGCACCTCTTCGAGCAGGTAGTCGAGTACAAAGCGATGGCTTCCGCTAAACGAATGCAGGAAGTCGGCGATATCCGAGCGACCTCTGAGCGAGAGCGCAACCAGATACAGGCCGGCGGCCCACCCCTCTGTGCGGGCTTCCAGCGTGGCGATCGCTGCCGGTGCCAGATCCAGCCCCATCGCCTGGTTAAGCAGGGTGGTCGCCTCGGCAAGCGTGAAGCGGAGATCAACCGCACGAAGTTCGCTCAACTGCCCACGCGCACGCATGCTTGCCAGTGCAAGCTGTGGATTCTCACGGGTCGCAATCACAAGGTGCAGCCGGGGCGGCATGTGGGCCAGCAACTGTGCAAGTATCTGATCGACCGGCGGCGAATGAACACGGTGGTAGTCGTCGAGCACCAGCACAACCGGCTGCGCAAGGGTCGCGAGCTCATTGATCAGCGTGGTCAGCATGGCCGCGATCGGTGGCGGCTGTGGCGCGAGCAAGGTGGTGAGAAGCTGGTTGCCAAGCTGCGGCACGACGGTCTGCAGCGCCGCGACCATGTAGGCCATGAAACGCACCGGATCGCGATCGTCATCGTCAAGGGTCAGCCAGGCGACCGGCCATGTGCCTTCGGCCAACCACTGGCTGAGCAGCGTCGTCTTGCCGGATCCGGCCGGAGCCGCAAGCAGCGTCAGCGATCGATCGAGCCCGTTGTTCAGCTGTGCAATAAGCCGGGGGCGCAGCACGCCGCTCGATCGAGGTGTGGGGCGATACAGCTTGGTTGCAAGCAATGGTGCGGCCATGGCCTCATGCTCTCACCGGGCGTTCCGCGCCGGCTTGTGCTACAACTCGCTGCGCAGCGCTTCGGCGGCGGTAGTAAGCGCACGAAGCTTGGCACGGGTGATCTCGAGTCGAATGCAAGATCGGCATCCGCAGGGCGTTCTTGCTCCAGCCTGGCTACCACATCCGCATCAAGGCCAACGTCTACTGCCAGCGTAGCAATACGCGCTGGAGTAGCCGGGCAACCACCCGTGCGCCAATGAATCCGGTGGCTCCGGTCACAAGAAACTTCATAGGCCGGCACTTTCTTCGCTGTGCAGGGGTGCGTAATGATGCGTACACACCAGATTGGTTGGGCGAGTATACCATACCATCACGACGCACCCCTGCACAACAGATCGCTCAGCTGCCGGGTGCATGGGTTGCCGCATAAAACGCATCTTGCAGCTCTCTGGCGGCGGTATCGGCTTTGATTGCACGCACTGCCCGCGCAATCGACTGCGCAATCGCATCGAGAATCGCCTCGCCGGCCTCGGCAGTGCCATAGGCAGCATTGCCGGCATAATGGGTTGGATGATCGGCATACCACCAGATCCCGGTCTGAACCCCTACCTCGCGTAGGGCCCGCAGCCGATCACGCGCCTTCCCTTCGTCATCGGTCGGGATTTTGGTCATATCAACAAGATCCGGGCGGAGCGCCAGCATCATGCTTGTTTCGCCCGGGCCGGCATGGCCATCCTCTTCGCGTGGCCAGGGCAACTCAAGTGCCCCCATCGCGCCGAACGGGCTGACAATATAGACCACATAGTCTTTCGGTTGGTAGAGCTGCAGCATGTTGTAGTATGCCAGCAGGCCAAAGTTGCCGCCATGGGCATTGAGCAGCACCACCTTCTTGCACCCATTACGTGCAATCTCGCGGCAGACATTATCCAGCAGCTTGATCATCAGATCGCCATCGATACCGATTGTGCCGGGCAGATGGCGCGCTTCGGGGATCTGGGTGAAGATGTAATCAGGAAATTCAATGACCGGCTCCAGAGCCGCAATGCGGCTCAACATACCGCGCCCCTGGAATGTATCGGTGCCCAGTGGTAGATGATGACCATGCCGCTCAACAACCGACAGTGCCACCAGGCATACACCATCACACGCCTTCACAGCTGCGGCGAACTGATCGCTACTGAGTTCTTCCCATCGCATCGCATGCTCCAGTCGCATCTTCTTCCGGCTATTCCAGGTATCCGCCCGCCTCAGCCTGCACAATGACGGCGTTGATGGTCTCAACCAGCGCCCGGGCTGCTTCAACACTCAACTCGACCGCCACACGTGCGCCCGGGCCGAGCGATTCGTTGACGAAATCTATATTCAGTGCATGCTCAAATGGCGCATTGAATGGATGGTCATACGATACATTCGCCTCACGCAGCGTAAACCAGCCGTTCGTGCCCTTGCCGCTCCCATCAATAGCTACCTGCGTCACGATCATCGTACACATGCCTGTGCTCCTTCTACTATCAACCATACGATTGACCCTATACCGCAGTGCGCAGGTGGGTCTCCAGAAACGCAAACACCTTCTTCCAGCCATCAACCGCCTGTTCCTGCCGGTAGGCCGGCCGGTCGTGGTAGAAGAAGCCATGACCGGCTTTGGGGTACATGTAGAACTCATAACGCTTCCCATGAAGCTTGAGCTCCGCTTCGAGCCGATCCACATGCGCCGGCGGCGGATTCTGATCCTCCTCGCCAAAGATGCCGAGCAACGGGCAGGCAAGATCGCTGGTGAAATCGATCGGCGCCACCGGCTGCCGGGGTGTGAGATCCTCAGGAGCCATCACGACTCGGCCACCCCAGCAATCGATAGCTGCGGCAAATCCGGGTATGCGGCAGGCTGCCAGGAAGGCATGCCGGCCACCCGAACAGGTACCGAAAACCCCAACCTTGCCATTACCGGCCGGCAGCGCATGCAAAAAAGCCAGTGCGCCGGCAAGATCGCCCAACACCTGTTCGTCGGAAACCCCACCGGCTGCGCGCACCTTGGCGGCGACATCTTCCGGTGAGCCGTGGCCGGCGCGAAAATAGAGATTGGGCGACAGCGCCGCATAGCCATGATGGGCAAACTTGCGCGTCGCTTCACGATACCACTCATCCCAGCCGGGCATGTGGTGGATCAACACGACGGCGGGAAAGGGGCCAGGGCCAAGCGGGCGTGCAAAATAAGCATTGATCAGATCACCCTGAAATCCCGGCATGCTGATCGTTTCTGCGAGCATGCCTTCGTACATGCTGGTCTCATACATCGAACCCCTCCTCGTCTATACAGCATCGGATCAACCAGTGGGAGTATGCGATCACACATCTACAGGCACCAGTGTAGCATAGCCCTCGCTATATGGTGTCGATCTCGGGTGGGTGCAGGGCGTATGCGTTCTCTTTCGCTCCTCCCGTATCTTACCTATCACGAGAACGCATACACCCTACGTCTCATCCATCGATCGGTTGACATGCATCGCTTGATGGCGTAGTATTGATTGATGAATATTTTTGAAAATAATTCATGCATATGACAAACTCAGCCATAACCGGCGACACCGCTGTCATGCGGCAGGCGCGTGGCGAACAGATTCTTGCTGCGGCTGTTGCACTCTTACTTGAGCATGGCTACCGGCGCATCACCATGGAGGATGTCGCCGTCAGGAGCGGTGTCGGCACCGGCACGATCTATCTTCACTGGAAGAGCAAACAGACACTCTTCGAGACAGTGCTGTTGCGTGAGTTGGTCGCCATCTGGGGTGAGTTGGTGCAACTCCTCAACGACGATCCGGCCAATGCATTGCTGCACCGGTTCCTCAGCCATCTGCTGCGTGCCGTACAAGACCGCCCGCTTGCTCAGGCGCTCTTTACCCGTGATAGCAGCCTGTTGGGCAAGCTGGTTCAGCAGAGTACGATCCTGCAGACGCAGCCATTCGGCAGTAGCAGTGCATTGATCACGACTCTGCGCGATCTTGGCCTGATGCGCACCGACCTTCCGCCGGCAGTGCAGGCATATGCATTCAGTGCAATCTGGGCGGGATTCTCGCTCGTTGATCCACTGCTTGCCGGCACCGATCACACCCCAATCGATCTACAGATTGCGGCACTCACGCTCACAATCCGCCGCACATTCGAACCGGAATACCCCCCCGACACAGCGATCCTTCAGGCACAGATCGCCCCGGCGCTGCAACAGTTTCTCAGCCAGACGCAGGCGATCTTTATGCAACAGATCCAGGCACGCATGCTTGCCGTGCCAAACCGCGACGACCAGCTACGATAGCGAGACAACCAATGAAGCTGCTTATCAGTACATTCGGCACACACGGCGACGTACAACCATTCCTGGCTCTTGGCCAGGGTTTGCAGCATGCCGGCCACAGTGTAGCAATCTTCACTTCAGCCAGCTATCGGCCGGCTATCGAATCGCTTGGGCTGCACTATGCACCAATGGCAGACACCATGCTCGAGCTCACACAGGCCATCCTGCGTGGCGGTGCTGCTGCGCGCGCAGCACTTCCTCAGATGCTTCCGGCAATGCGGGCCATGCTCGAAGCAGAGTGGCATGCGGCGCAGGCATTCGTGCCCGACATGATCGTGTATCACCCGAAGATGCTCGGAAGCTATCATACCGCCGAGAAGCTTGGCATCCCACTGGTAATGGCGATCCCGCTGCCGTTCTATACCCCAACCCGCGCCTTTCCGAATCCATTTCTTGCCGGATTACGGCTGGGCGGCTGGGCCAACCGGGCAAGCTTTCACCTCATGGGGTTAACCGGAGGAATGTACAGTGGGATGACCAACCGCTTCCGCCGCGACATGCTCGGCCTGCGGCCTTTACGCCGCTTCGCTGATCTGCTGACCACACAGGCCGGCACCGCGATCCCGATCTTCTACCCCTATAGCCCGCATCTCTTACCGATTCCTGATGATTTCCCGGCACATGTGCATGTTACCGGTTCCTGGTTTCTGCGACCGACCACACCATGGGAGCCACCGGCAACACTTACTGCGTTTCTCAACGCAGGCCCGCCACCGGTCTATGTCGGCTTCGGCAGCATGGGCGGCAGTGGTGCGCAGCACCGCACCGAACTCGTGCTCGCCGCACTGGCGCAGGCCGGGCAGCGCGGCGTGCTCGCCCGTGGTTGGGGTGGGCTTGTATCCGACCATGTGCCCGATACCGTTTACATGATCGATGAAGTGCCACACGACTGGCTCTTCCCGCAGATGGCCGCAGTCGTGCATCATGGCGGCTCAGGAACCACTGCCGCCGGCTTACGGGCCGGTAAACCGACCATCATCTGCCCGCAGCTCGGCGATCAGCCCTTCTGGGGCCGGATCGTTGCTGAACGCGGCGTCGGGCCGCAGCCGATCGCACAGCACCGGCTGAGCGTTGGCCGGCTTGCAGCAGCGATCGAAACCGCCGTGACCGATCAGGGCATCAATGAGCGGGCGGCAGCGCTAGGAGCGCAGATCCGCGCAGAGGATGGGTTGGGCATGCGGTGGCGCTCGTTGAACACTACCATACCCGGCTGTCGCGGCACCAACCGGCCTGACGGCTGCCATGCCGAAAGATGCAGCGCGATGTATTCAGCAAATCACCAAGCGAACGCATAACTTGTGGCAACCACGCACATACCTGCACGCGAAGCAGTATCATACAGCGACACCAGGCGCGATGTGTGTCGTCCATCCTGCCAGATCGGCTATGACGAGAGGAGTATGTACATGCCCCGACAACCCTGGCGCTACGATCACCTGACCTGGATCGAGATCCGCGATATGATCCGGCGCGATCCGCAACCGGTGATCGCCATCCCGATTGGTGCCGTCGAAGACCACGGCGCACACATGGCGATCTCAACCGACAACGACATCCTCGAAGGGGTGCTTGCTGAGTGTGGCCGCCGCGCCGCCGGTGATCTGCTGGTACTGCCGACGATTCCATTCGGGTTTGATGAACATCATATGGATTTTCCGGGGGTGATCGCGATTGATATCGAGACAACCCTGGCTTACCTGGCGCAGACGGCTATTTCCGTGGCACGTCATGGCTTTAGCCACATCCTGATCGTCAATGGTCATGGTTCAAATCAGTCGATCTGTGATCTGGCAGCCCGCAAGTGTGTCCTGGCTACCGGCGCGATCTGTGCGGCGACCACAGTCAATGCCGCGGTTGACCCGGCGCTGATTGCCGACGTGCTCGAACAGGAACGCCGGGGTGGTTACGGCTCGGTAGGGCATGCCTGTGAATTCGAGACCGCGCTGATGCTACATCTCCATCCCGACCGCGTTGATATGCGCCATGCCGAACGCGATATCGGGCAGCTCAAGCTAAAGTATTTCAACTGGGATCACCCCGAGCCATCGGCCTATGCATGGCAGGATTGGTGGAGCCGCTTCTCACGTGTCGGTGTCTGCGGTGATGCCGCCGCCGCCACCCCCGAGGCCGGCGCACGGCTCTTCGAAGCTACGGTCGAGCGTTTTGTCGAATTGATCCGCGAGTTCCGCACTATTCCGATTCGGCCCCGCGTTGATCATCATTAACATGGCGATCTTCAACCTGGAATGCCCGGTTGTTTGCCCTTACTGCCCCTACTGCTATAATGCTGTGGCTCGGAGAGGTGGTTCAACGCACGAAACCCTCAGTAGTTCAGCAGCAGAGTAGCATGAACAATCCAAACGAATCCAATGCATCCCTTCAGCACGAGAACGCCGAGCTACGCCGCCAGCTTGCCGAGATGCAACAACGGCTCGCTCTGCTTGAGGCACTCGTCGAGAACTCACCTTCCAATATCTCGGTTATCAACCTGGAAAAACGGATTCTCCTGTGTAACCGGGCAGGTGAAATCGCCATGGAGCGGCCACGCGCCGAATTTGTCGGCAAAACCCAATATGAGCTGTTTGGCGAGGCGGTCGTGCGCGAGTGGGATGTGAGCGACCGTCAGGTGATCGAAAGCCGTACACCGCTCACGGTTGAGAATGTGATGCCGCTTTCGGATGGCGATCACACTTTTCTGTCGGTCAAATTCCCGCTGATCAATGCCGATGATCAGGTGTATGCGATCGGGAATGTGGTGACTGATATCAGCGATCAGAAGCGTGCCGCACAAGAACGCGCCATCTTCCAGCAGCAGATCATTGATTCACAACAGGCGATGCTGCGCGAACTCTCGACGCCGCTTGTACCGATTGCCGATGGGGTTGTCGCCATGCCGCTCGTCGGTACGATCAATAGTGAACGTGCCCAGCAGATCATCGAGACCCTACTCGAAGGTATTAGTGAGCGCCATGCCGAGACGGCGATTCTCGACATCACCGGTGTCAAGATGGTTGATACCTATGCAGCCCAGGCGCTGCTACGCGCAGCCCAGGCCGCTGCGCTGCTTGGGGCACGCGTGGTGCTTACCGGGATCCAGGCCGAAGTTGCCCAATCGCTGGTGCAGATTGGTGCCGACCTGAGCCAGATCGTGACCCGTGGTGATCTTCAGGCCGGCATTGCCTATGCGCTCAAGTCACGTTAGCCAAACTGCACAGCGGCACTGAGATCTGCCCATGAACACGGAACGCGCCTGGAAGCTTTTTATCACCGGCTTCACCGACACAGCAACAGCCCGGCGCTCTGCGAGCCGTTTTCGTGCCGGGCCGCTCGCGGCGGTACGCTTTAGCCGTGGCGAGCAGAGCGGTACGCCCTTCGAAGAGTTTTTCGTATACGACTGCGACCCGTCTCAGGCGCTGATCGCTCTGAGCAAGGCGCGCCGGCTCGCCCGCCACTATCTGACCGTCCTCGAAGATCGGCCGGGGCTGCGCGAGGCCTATCAAAACGCTGGCTACCGGCTCGTCGATACCGAAGCCCTGATGGCTTGCAACCTCTCCGCAGTACCACCACCGATACCCGACCATGCAGTGACGGTTGTGCAAACCCAGGCAGAGGCCGATTGGTACAATAGCAACGATCCACAAGGGATCCACTGGATCATGCCCGACAATCTGGCCGACCCACGCATGCGGCACTATGCAATTGTTGCTGATGGGCAGATCAGAGCGCGTGGCCGCAATCTACGGCTCGATGCCCACCATAGCTATGTCAGCCGGGTCTTCGTCGCCGAGGCGCATCGTGGCAGAGGGCTGGCACGTGCATTGATGCTGCAGCTGCTGAACGATGACATGGCCGGAGGCATTCACTGGAGTGTGTTGACTGCCTCGCGCATGGGTATACCACTCTATACTCGCCTTGGCTACCAGACATTCGCGATGATTCTGAATTTTGAGCGACTCCCTTCCAACCCCTATAGCTAGGTGCAGCAATCTTGAGCCATCCGCATCCTGGGAGCGCGGGCGTCCCGCCCGCATGTGCGCAAGATGCGCACGATCCCAATGATCAATCATTTTGCACTTGGCTATAGAGCGAAGTGCAAAATCGTAGCTCATGGTATGGTATGGTATACGCGCCGGCTGCGCTGGCAGCGGTACGCAGATCGATCCTGATCTCAAGATAGAGAGTGAGACATCAATGCACGAGCAATGGCCCTCCCACGACATGCGCCGGCCGCGGCCGGATGCAATCACCCCGGCAGCTTCGGCCGCGCAAGCACCCGCTGGTGCGGTTGTGCTGTTCGACGGTCGCAGCCTTGAGGGATGGAGCAGCCTTGACGGTAGCCCGGCACCGTGGCATGTGCGCGACGGCTACTTCGAGGTGGCGCCGCGCACCGGCGATATCCAGACCACCAGTGTATTTGGTGATGTGCAGCTTCATCTGGAATGGGCCGCACCGCTGCCGGTGCGCGGCGACAGCCAGGGGCGCGGTAACAGTGGCGTGTTCATGATGGGTATCTACGAGATCCAGGTGCTCGATTCATACGACAACCCATCATACGCCGATGGGTATGCCGGAGCCATCTACGGACAGCACCCGCCGATCTTCAATGCCACCACCCAACCAGGCGAATGGCAGGTATACGATATTGTCTTCCGCCGGCCGCGCTTTGACGCCGCCGGCGAGCTGGTATCACCGGCACGTTTGACGATCTTCCACAACGGGATCTGTATCCAGAATAATGTCGAACTGCGCGGCCCGACCGGCTGGATGGCGCCGTTGCCGTATAGCGCACACGCCGACAAACTACCGTTGCGGCTGCAGGATCATGGTGACCCGGTACGCTTCCGCAATATCTGGTTGGTGGAACTGCCCGATCCGGCCGAGCGGATCCCGCCGCCGGCACCACCGCTGCGCAGCGATGTCTCAGAAGCCGAGCTTGTGCCGTATGTAGGGCGCTACTGCCGCGATACCTTCTGCGCTACCATTAGCCTCGATGCAGCCGCGCTCTGGTTAAATATCGGCGGTCGTACCCCTCCGCTCGATCTCCCGCCGGATGGGCAGTTTCGTGTGCGTGGGGGGGGTGTGGGGCTCGCATTTTCCCCAACTG
>CALLZL010000194.1 GCA_937859575.1 uncultured Chloroflexota bacterium | reverse complement strand
GCGGGAGGGGGCACCTTATTTCTGGGAAGGCCCTGGCCGGGGGGCCTTCCTTTTTTTGGCGCCCGTGCTGATTCTGATGTTGACGCCGGCTTTTGCCCTGCTGCCGATCCTGGTGACCCGCCACTTCGAAGGTGGCGCGCTCGATCTCGCCGCCTTGCAGGCCGTCGAAGGCGGTGGCATAATCGCAGGCGGCGTGCTGCTCAGCATCTGGGGCGGGTTCCGGCGCAAGATCCTGACATCACTCAGCGGCCTGATCGGCCTTGGCATCGGCTCACTGGCCGTTGGGCTGGCACCGGCCGGGCTGTTCCCACTTGCACTGATTGGCATGATGATCATGGGCTTCACCATGCCGCTCACAAATGGGCCATTCATGGCAATCGTCCAGTCGGTGGTACGCCCTTCGATGCAAGGGCGCGTCTTCACTGTGATCGGTAGTATGGCCATGGGGTTGGCCCCACTCGGCCTGGCGGTTGCCGGGCCAATTGCCGATAGCTTTGGGGTGCAGATCTGGTATTTGATCGGAGCAATCGCAACCTTCGTCATCTTGATCATCTTCGTCACAACCCCGGCGATTATGCAGATCGAAGATCGGCGCGACACCGGTGATCCTGTGAGCGAGGAACCGGCTCCCAACTTTCAAAAGCATGTGGTATCATAAGTAAGCAATCAAGCCGCACAAAGGAGAAGCCCATGCTGAATGAAGATATGGTGCGCAGCGCACTGAAGAATGTGATCGACCCCGAAATCGGCCTTGATATCGTCAGCCTCGGGCTCGTCTACAATGTCGAGATCCAGGAAGACGGCAAGCGTATTGCGGTTGACATGACCCTTACCACACCCGCCTGCCCGGCCGGGCCACAGATCCTCGAGCAGGCACGCCGCGAAGTAATCGGGCTGAATGCCGTCTATCAGACGCTTGAGGATGTGCATATCAATCTGGTGTGGACCCCGTTCTGGAACCCGTCGATGATGACGGAAGATGCCCGCGAGGAACTCGGCTTCTTCTAGTTGCCTGGTTTATGCCGCACAACAAACACCGGCCGGGCGATATATCGCCCGGCCGGTGTTTGTTGACGCAGCTGATACAATCATGCAATCAGCTAAACCTTGACAACATAACACTCAAGTTTTTATAATATCGATCAGAGTCAAGGGGCGGAAGCGATCGATGGCCGAAGGAGCCTGACGATGGCATATCGTGATTATTACAAGGTCCTCGGTGTCGAGAATACGGCGAGCGAGGCAGAGATCAAGAAGGCCTACCGCAAGCTGGCGCGGCAGTATCATCCTGATATCAATCCGGGCAACGCCGAGGCCGAGATCAAGTTCAAAGAGATCAACGAAGCATACGAGGTGCTATCCGACAAAGAGAAGCGCCAGAAGTATGATCGTTTCGGCCGTGATTGGCAGCGTTATCAGCAGGCCGGCCCAAACGGTGGCGGCTGGCAATCTGGGAGTGGCGGCGTTGATTTTTCGGATTTCTTCGAGACGCTATTCGGCGGGGGCGGCCGCAGCAGCGGCGGCGGTGCGCCGGGCGGTTCGTTTCGTGCTGCCGGCCAGGATGTCGAGCAGGAAGTTGAAATCACACTCGAGGAGTCGTTCACCGGCACCCAGCGTTCACTGCAGTTCCACAATCCCAATGGTCAACCGCGCACACTTACCGTCAAGATCCCGGCCGGTGCCGAACACGGCTCACGGATCCGGGTGGCGGGCGAAGGCGGCCCGGGCATGGGTGGCGGCCGCCGCGGCGATCTGTATCTGCTAGTCAAATTGCTGCCCCACCAGCGTTTCGAACGGCGTGGCGACGACCTGCATCTCAAGGCAACGGTCGATCTGTATAGTATGCTGTTGGGTGGTGATGTGCGGGTGCCGATTATGGGCGGCAAGACGGTCACGCTCAAAGTGCCGGCCGGTACGCAAAACGGCCGTATTATGCGGGTGGCCGGCCAGGGAATGCCGCGCGTTCGTTCGCCCGACACCCGCGGCGACCTGTATGTAACCCTCGAGGTCACGCTGCCCACCAGCCTCTCGCAACGCGAACGCGAGTTGTTCGAAGAGCTGCGCAATGTGCGGCGCAACTAACGCATGGGGGGTGACTGATGAAGCGCTCCGGCTATACCATCAAAGTCGCCGCCGCACTCTGCGGCATGCACGAACAGAGCCTGCGGTTGTACGAACGACGCGGCCTGATTATGCCCCGCCGCAGCCGTGGCAATATCCGCCGCTACAGCGATGAAGATATCGAACAGATCCGCCTGATCAAACGCCTGATCGACGATCTCGGCGTCAATCTGGCCGGAGTCGAGGTGATCATGAACATGCGCCGCCAGCTCGTCGAGGCGCAACGCGAGCTGGCGATCCTGCGCCGACTCGAAGAAGTCGAATCCGGTTCAGCAAGAAAGTAGGCCATTCGTGCTTCGCTACAGGTTACTTCATCCCGACATTCTGGCGGCCCTTGGCGCTGCCGGTCATGGCTCACAGATCCTGATCGCCGACGGCAATTATCCTTTCAGCAGCGGTAGTGCTGCGAGTGCACGCCGGGTCTTTCTTAACCTTGCCCCCGATATGCTGCGGGTCACCGATGTGCTGGCCGTGCTCGCCGATGCCATTCCAATCGAAGCCGCACATGTCATGATGCCGGACGACGGTCCTGAACCACCGATTTTTGCCGAATTCCGCACTCTGTTGCCTGGTATCGCACTCGCGCATCTCGGCCGGTTCCCTTTCTACGAGTCTGCACGCAGCCCGAACCTGGTGCTGGTGATCGCCACCGGCGAACGCCGAATCTACGCCAATATCCTGCTTACGATCGGCGTAGTTGCACCATAGTGCTCCAAGGCGCGTCGCTTACACCACTTCCTGATACACGTCCTGCACCCGTGCGAAGACATGCTCCCAGGTGTATTCGTGCAGCATTTTGGCCTGCCCGGCGGCACCCAACCGCTGCCGTAGTGTTGCGTCATCAAGCAGGCGCGCTACCGCCTGTGCCAGCACCGTTGGCACACCATACGGCACAAGCAGGCCATCATGCCCGTCAGCGACTACATCCGGTACGCCGCCAGCCTGCGCCCCAACGACCGGTACGCCGTAGCTCCAGGCTTCGAGATATACGATTCCAAACGAATCGGTACGCGACGGCATAACAAACAGATCAGCCGCCGCCAGCGCATCACACTTGACAGCATCCGAAGCATAGCGCAACAACCGGATGTGTGCCTGCTCTGCCGGTGATAGCTCGGCATAGTAGGCCTCGAAATGTGCCAGTGGCGCCCCGATCAGCACTAGATTCACCTGGCGACCACTACGCCACAACTGCCGCAGCGCCTCGATCGTATCGATCGCTCCTTTGTCGCGCGCCAGGGCACCGATATACAGTACGAGCGGCCCGCTGATCTGCTGTTCGGCACGAAATCGTTCGGCGTTGCCGCCCGTCAGTTCGGCCGGATCGATACCGACACCAACCCGCCGCAGCCGTTCTTCAGGCACCCCACGCGCCGCCAGATGCGTACGCTCCAATCCGGTCATGGTCAGTACCCGATCGCTGTTGCACAGGAGTTCGATCTGGTGACGCATCGTGTAGTAGCGTACAACAGACGAATCACCGGCTACCCCCAGATGCACAAATGGTGTACAGAGGAATGGGATACCATGCCGCCGGGCAAAATCATAGGCCGGTAGAATGGCAAAATCGAGTGTGATATTGGTTGTATGAATAAGATCAAACGGCGCAGTGGCATGCTGTTGCGCCAGCCAGGCCTGCACCCCCGGCCAACGCGGCGTCAGCCGTGCCAGGCGGCGGAGCAGGCCACCACTACCCGGCAGCCGTTGCAGTTCGGCCATCAGCCGCCGCAGCGCCGGGTAGGCGATCTGCGAACCAGGCATGCGCTGGATCGGCAGGCGTGTGATCGCCACACCGCCGTGTATGTCATGCGATTCAGGAATCCGCCGCCGCCCGGCTGCCCACAGATGCTCAAGATCATAGGCGTCGGTCGCCAGCACCGTGACACGCCGCCCTTCGCGTACCAACCGTGTGCCGATCTCGGCAAAATAGCGCCCGGCACCGGTCGGCACCGGGTGGTAGAGTTGTACAACATGCAAAATATGCATCGGTTGCTCTCAGGTTTGCGCCGGCAGCCGTACCAGCAGCTCGGGCCGGTCGCTGCAGATCCCATCGACACCACGCCGGCGCAGTGCAGCAATCACCTCGGGGCGCTCTTCGTGCCAACAGATGATCCCAAGCTCGGCAGCCCGCACCTGCGCAATCCACGCGTCACTCATATATCGATCCGGTCGCTCGCCGCGCCGTTCCCAACACGGATGCACATACTTCGCACCACAGGCCGCCGCCAGCGCCGGTGCATCGACTGTCGGTGCACCAAACAATACCGCTGTCGCGAGTTGCAACGCGGC
>CALLZL010000193.1 GCA_937859575.1 uncultured Chloroflexota bacterium | reverse complement strand
ACATCTCAATGCGGGGGTTATCGAGCGCAGCGCAGATGCCGCGGGTATCGTCTTGTTCGGGGGCCAGCACCAGCCGTTGCCCGGCACATGCCAGTGCCCGATCATAGTTGCCCTGTTCGAAGGCGATCAAGCCGATCCGTTCGAGCGCCACGCCGAGCCCGGCCCATTCGCCGTGGCGGGCAAGGATGAGTTCGGCGGCATCAAGGCGCTGGAGGGCTTCGTCGAACGAGGCGGTGCTGGCAAACAACCCGCCGAGGGCAACATCGGCATGGGCCTGTGCGACAACATTGCCGTTGGCGAGTTGATGGGCTTCGCGGTAGTGAGCCTCGGCCGCGCCCCAATCGCCGGTGAGCTGGCGGATCTCACCAAGTGCCAGCAGTGCAGTGCCGCGCTCAACCCCTTCGAGCAGTGGGATGAGCCGTTCGTAGTAGTCGATTGCGGCCTGATTGGCATAGGTGCGGCGAGCCGCTTCGGCGGCGCGGCGGAAGTAGATGCGCTGTTTGTTATGATCGGCACCGCGCCCGTAATGGTAGGCCAGTACATCGAGCAACTGTTCGAGCCCGGCATCATACTGCTGCTCAACAAATCCGCCGACCCGCTCGTGTAACATGGTGCGGGTGGCGTAGGCCAGGCTTTCATACGCTACTTCCTGGGTGGTGATATGTTTGAAGAGATACTCTTCGTCGGGTGGCGGCCGGTCGAGCGGCGTCAGGTCGAGCCGGCTCAGGTTCTGTAGCTGCTGCCGTACGGTATCGGGTGTGCCGAGTGGTGGGTAACTGCCCCACAACCAGCTGGCCCGGAAGAGCCGGCCGATCACACTGGCAACCTTGATCGTGGTTTTTTCATCTTCAGCCAGCTGATCGATACGGCTGAGCACCAGGCTATGCAGTGTCGCCGGTAGCTCAAGCTGCTGGAGCGCCAGCGGATCCTGCGGATTGATCTGCCGGTCGCGCAGGTAATTGACAATCTCTTCGATATAGAAGGGGTTGCCATGGGCGCGTTGCGCTATCTGCTCGATCAATTGCGCCGATACGGCAAGCTCATCGCCCCAGATCCGGTGCAGTTTGCTGTACGCCAGTTCGGCCGCGTCGGCGGGCGGCAGTTCATCGAGCAGTACTTCGGCATACCATGGCAGCCGGGCCGCCCATTCGAGCGGGCCGCCGCTTCGATCCGGCGGGCGGGTGATCACCAGCAGCAGCAGCGGTATGTCGGCCAGGTTGCGCCCGAGGAAGGCCAGCAGTTCGTACGAGAGCGGATCGATCCAGTGGCAATCCTCCAGCACAATCAGCTGCGGCCCCAGCGCCAGCCGGCGCAGCAGGTCGAGCAGCAACGAGCGGAGCAATTCGGTGCGCAACTGTGGATCAAGCGAGCGCGTAAGCGGAGTATCGTCGATCGGCAGGGTCAGCAGCGGGGCCAGCAGCGGCAGGCGCGGTACAAGCTGCGGATCAAGCTGCTCGATGCGCTGCGCTACATGCTGTAGTGCGCGTGTCGCCGGCCAGGCCGGATCGATTCCCAGCATACCACGCCAGATATCATGCCATACCAGGTAACTCGTCTGCGCACCATACGCCTGGCACGCACCGCCATACACCGCCAGGCCGCGTTCGCCAGCCAGGGCAACAATCGCCGCCGCCAGGCGCGATTTGCCCATACCGGCATCGGCGATCAGGCCAAATACCCGACCCTGACCGGCCTGTACCTGTGCGATCAGCGCGGCAGCCTCTGCCAGTTCGTGAGTGCGACCTACCAGCGGTAGTGCGCCGGCCGGGGTACGCAGCGCCTGTACCGCCGGTGCCTGTGCGGCTCCGGCAGTGAAGATCTCGATCGGTTCGCTCTTGCCCTTGACCCGAATCGACGGCAGTGCCTGCCAGCTGAATCCGGCAGCAGCATAGCGGCGCGTAAAATCACTCACCAGTACCTGCCCCGGCTGTGATGCCTGCATCAAGCGCGCCGCCAGGTTTACCGGGTCGCCCATTACAGTATATTCCTGGCGCACTGCCGAACCGACCTGGCCGCAGAAGACGACCCCGGTGTTGACGCCGATCCGCGCCGGTACCGGTAACGCCTGTAATGCCAGAGCGCAATGCACCGCGCGGAGTTCGTCGTCTTCGTGGGCCAGTGGTGCCCCAAACAGCACAATATACTTGCTGCCCTTGTCGCCCATGTCGATCTTGTTGAGGTAGCCGTCGTACTGCTGTACCGTGCGAATCACGGCACCGGCGTATTCCTGCAGCTGGGCAACAACCGCCGGATCATGGTCGTAATCGAACCCGGCGAAGCTGACGAACAGTATCGTGACTTTACGGTGTTCGTTGAGGAAACCGCTGGCATCGGCGCGTAACCGCCCGGCGATCGAGGGGTGCAGGTAGGTGGCAATCGCCTCGATGGCCGGTGTATCGAGGGGTGGCAGCGGCGGTAGCGGGGCCTTGCGCGCCCGCCGACCCAGGCGCGCAAGGCAGGCAAAATGCTCTTCGCCGCCATGGCCGCGCTCTTCAAGGATCTCAACCGCCCCAATGCCATCGAGCAGCGGCATGTGTACCACAACCTCGCCTTTTGTGGCATGATGTTCCGCATCGGCACAGCGGTCAAGCAGTTCACCGGCCAGAATCGGTTCTACGCGAATGGCGGCATCACCAATCGTTGTAGAGAGTACCGTTCCTTCAGCCAGCCCGGCTTTCATTGCCAGCCCAAACACCCCCGCACTGGTCGGGATGGCGGCGTAATAGCTCATCGCCGCTTGCATGTCGAGCGCACACTGAATGGCGCGCCGCACAACGGCCCGGCGTGTCGGGCGGGTATACGGGAACAGGATCGTCATGGCATCGCCGCCGAACTTGCCGACGATCCCACCATACGAGACAACCAGTTCGATCATGGGGGCGAAATAGCTGTTGAGAATATCGGTCAGCTCTTCGGCACCACGGCGGCCCGATTGCGCCAGTGCCTCGCTTATGGCGGTGAATCCCGAGACATCGGCAAACAGCGCGACGGCATCAAAGCGCTCGTCGCGGCCGATCAGATCGTCGAGCGGCATGTACGCCAGGTCGCGTGCAATATGCCATGGAAGAAAGGCTTGCCACATCGTGGTCATAGGTGTACTCTGCACGTGCATTTGTATTCATTATACACGGTAGGATCTTACCGCGAGATGGCCGTAGTGCAGCCGGAATCGCTCTGATCGCTGGTCGGCCGGTGCTGCACCAGCCTGCAACAAGGAGAAGCTCGCATGCGTAAACCGATCATGGCCCCCGGGCTATTCCTGCTGGTAGCGCTGCTGGCGCTCCTGCTGACGCCGAACCTGGCGCATGCCGCCCGTTCGTGGAAGTTCGGCAATGCGATCTACTATACCGCCGGCGCGGTATGCCGTGATGGTGCCGAACTGATCGCCGGTTGGGATAAAGAGCAGAGCGGCGGCGATCCGGGCCCGCCGGTGCCCGGCGACACCGCACCGGGGCCGCTTGGGATCCGCCACTACACCAGCGGCGCAACGGTCGATTACGAGACGATCATCGAGGATTATGGCCCGATGCTGGTGCCGAGCCGGATCTATACCATGACCTACCATGTCGATCCGATCGAGGCCGATATCAACAACAACGGCACGATCGATAAAACCTTCTATGTCTATATGGACGAAACCGTCTTCTGGGGGCCGTTGCTCGATGTCGGCCAGAAGGTGATCGTCTACGAGATACAGGGGATCGACGTGCTGGAGGCCGAGGTAGAAGACTGCCTGCTGCGTGATGAGTTGAGTGTCTATCTCAAGGCGAGCGAGACCCTTGAGCCGGCCGATTTCGCGATCGACCCGTTCATTATGCTGCCGGAACACCTGGTGTATCGGGTGACGACACTGCCGGCTCAGGGGGTCCTCAGGCTCAATGGTGTACCATTGGGTGTCGGCGGCCGCTTTACCCCCGCCGATGTCGCCGCCGGCCGGTTGGCCTACACCCACACCGGCGATGGTGTGCTCGCCGACAGCTTCGGCTATAGTGTACGCGGCATCATGCGGATCTCGACCGGCCTCGGCAGAGCGCAGGCCAATGGTGGTTCGTTCAATGCGGCGATCAATTCCGATGGCCGCCATATCATCTTCGAAAGTGACGCCAGCAACCTGGTTGCCAATGATACCGGCAATGTCCGCGATGTCTTCTTGTTCAACCGTCGAGCGGCTACCACGAACCGTCTATCGGTATCGGCCGGCGGTGTACAGGGGAACAACAACTCGACCAACGCGGCGCTCAGCGCCCTCGGTTCGACACCCTCGTATGCCTTCGAGTCGCTGGCCAACAACCTGGTGGCAAGCGACACCAACGGCGTGGCGGATATCTTCCGTTTTTCCCGTACCGGCAACCTGCGGCGGGGGTCGGGCCCCCGCCCGAAACGAGGGCCCGCCCCGGCCCGAACGGCGCGCCGG
>CALLZL010000192.1 GCA_937859575.1 uncultured Chloroflexota bacterium | reverse complement strand
ACATACTCGTCGCCACCCCACGGGGGGCCCCCCCCTCCCCCAACCTTTTTCGGACCGGGGGGCCCGGGGGGGGGCGGAAAGTGGCGGCGCCCGCCACTATGCAGCAGATGATCACCAGTCAGACCGACGGGCTACGGGGTGGGATCGAGGGGTTTATGACCTGGGATGATTGCGCCTGGGGGTTGGGGTTCGATCTGCGCGGCAGGAAGCGACCGCACTTTTCGGGTGATTTTACATCACCACACACCTTCGGCCATACCGGTGTGGCCGGTACCTTTGCCTGGGCCGACCCGACCCGCGATCTGGTGTGTGTGATGCTGGCCAACCAGATGCTGTATAACCGCTGGAATACGCCGCATTGGGCGCGTTTCTCGACGGCGGTCACGGCGGCACTGGTCGAATAACCTTCGCTTAGCACCCCGCGTGCCGTAGGCGCGCGGGGTGCCTGCATCAGTTACATGGTGGCACCCAGGATCCAGGGGTTGAACTCCTCTTCGCCGATTCCCTGGGCTTCACTGAGGCTCGGCTCGCCGGAAGCGACGGCAATCAGTTTTTCGAAGATCTCGCGGCCGACATCTTCGATTGATGCGCCTTCAAGAATGCGCCCGGCATTGATATCCATGTCGCCGCGCATACGCTCGTAGGTCGCGCTGTTGGTTGATATCTTGATGCATGGTGCCGGCTTGAACCCGAAACAGCTGCCGCGCCCGGTGGTAAACGCCAGCAGATTGCAGCCCCCCGCCACCTGGCCGGTCGCCGAAACCGGATCATACCCGGGCGTATCCATGTAAACAAATCCATGGGCATCGATCGGCTCGGCATAGCCATACACCGCCGTCAGCGGCATGCTACCGCCCTTCGCGACAGCGCCAAGCGATTTTTCGAAGATGGTGGTCAGGCCGCCGGCCTTATTGCCGCGTGATGGGTTGTTATCAATTTCAAACCCTTCACGGCGGGTATACTCTTCCCACCAGTGGATCTGTTCGATCAACTTCTCGCCGACAGCCCGTGAAGCGGCGCGGCGGGTGAGCAGGTGTTCGGCACCATAGATCTCGGGAGTTTCACTCAGCACGGCGGTACCGCCATGCGCCACCAGCAGGTCGGCGGCATAGCCAAGTGCCGGATTGGCGGTGATGCCGCTAAAGCCATCACTGCCGCCGCACTGCAGGCCAAGCACCAGCTCGCTCAGTGGAATCGGCTCGCGCCGCAACGCATTAGCCGCCGGCAGCAGCTCGGCAAGTGCAACAACCCCTGCCTCGATGGTTGCCGCAACCCCACCGGCATCCTGAATGCCGATATACGGCGGCAGGCCGATCTCGCCAAGCCGGCGGCGCTGGGTTTCGAGCAGGCTCTCGAAGTGGTTGACTTCACACCCCAGCCCGACAAACAGATAGCCGGCAACATTTGGGTGATTGGCAAAACCGGCCATGGTGCGCTGCAAGATTTCAAGCTCAGGGCTGCCGTCACGCGTGGCACAGCCGTTCTTGTGTGCCAGCGCCACAATATCGGTGACATGCGGGAAATTCGGCAGCAGCTCGGCACGGGCGCGTTCGGCAATCCGGCGGACGGTATGCGCCGAACAGTTGACGGTGCCGAGCACGGCGATGGTGTTGCGGGTGCCGGCGCGCCGCCCCGGCCGGCGATACCCCATGAAGGTGCGCGGTTCTACAGCTGCCGGCCGGCGCAGATCGGTGCCGAACTCATACGTCAGAGTCATATCGCCGACGGCCAGGTTATGTGAATGGATGTGATCGCCGGTGGCAATCGGCCGGGTGGCAAAGCCGATCACCTGGCCGTAGCGCCGCACCGGTTGGCCCGGTTCGATCGGGCGCAATGCCAGTTTGTGGCCGGCACCGATATCGGCATTGAGCTGAAGGGTCTGGCCGCCGATCGTGAGGTGCCGGCCACGGCCGAGCGGGGCGAGTGCTACCGCAACGTCATCATCGGGATGCAGCTTGAGCGCCGGTGTTTCCTGCAATGAAATGAGCATCGTCGTCTCCTGATCAGGCCCAGCCCAGATCATCGGGGCTGCCGCTACGTTTCTTCTTTGCCTGTGTACCGCCGTTTTCGTCAGTCTCTTCGTCGTCGGCAGCGCCACTCAGCTCCTCTTCGAGCATCTGATCGACCATTTCGTCCCAATCATCCCCCGCTTCATCGCCAAGCTCTTTGCCGAGCTTTTTGGCCCAGCGGGCAATCGAACGCGGATCCTGCTCGTCGAGCCCGGCGAACATCGAAGCATCACCGAGCGACTCGGCACGGGCTTCTTCCGATTTGAGCACCGCTACCCGCGATATCGCCCGGCGCACATCACTCGCGCCGCAACGCGGGCATGCCAGCCCTTCCGGATCGCGAAACCCGAAGACCAGCTTTTGAAACCGGCCGTTACACGCCGGGCAGACATATTCGTAGATTGGCATGGTTCACCTGATGATATCGTAGATTAATGGCGGCGGCGCAACTGCGGTTGTGCCGATACGATAGGCCGCCGTCAGTTCGGTGCCAACAAGCGCCGCAGCATCCGCCGATGCGGCATGGATGTGTAATAACGGCTCACCAGCCTGTACCACCGAGCCAACACGGGCCGTCAGGGCCAGGCCCACTGCCGGATCGATCGCCTCGCCCTTGCGGGTGCGCCCGCCACCCAGGCGATTGACGGCATTGCCGAGTGCTGCACCGTCAATTGCGGCAACTACTCCGCTCTGGGGGGCCGGCAGCGCAACTACACAGGGTGCCTGCGGCAGGCGTTCGGGATGTTCGATACTGGTAATATCGCCACCCTGATTGGCAACAAATCGAGTGAACCGCTGCCAGGCTCGCCCGCTTGCCAGAGTCTCGCGCATCAGATCACGCCCGGATGCAGGATCTGGTGCGACACCCGCGAGCACGGCCAGTTCGGCACCGAGATTGACACACAGCTCGACCAGGTCGGCCGGGCCATTGCCGCGCAGGGTTGCGATCGCCTCGCGTACTTCGAGTGCATTGCCGATATGCAAGCCAAGCGGCTGCTCCATGGTGGTAATTGCCGCCGCCATGCGCCGGCCGGCATGGCGGCCGATCGCCACCATGGCGCGCGCCAGCTTGCGGGCATCGTCAAGGGTGTGCATGAAGGCACCGGCACCGCACTTAACATCAAGCACAATACAATCGGCACCGGCTGCCAGTTTCTTGCTCATGATACTGGCTGCGATTAACGGGATCGACTCAACCGTGCCGGTGACATCGCGCAAGGCATACAGTCGTTTGTCGGCCGGCGCCAGGTCGCCGCTCTGGGCTGCGATCACCAGCCCGATCTGCTGTAGCGCATGGCGAAACTCAGCCGACGAAAGCTCGGTGCGAAAGCCGGGGATCGACTCAAGCTTGTCGATGGTCCCACCACTAAACCCCAGCCCGCGCCCCGACATCTTTGCCACCGGCATGCCGGCCGCCGAAACCAACGGCCCGAGCACCAGGCTGGTTTTATCGCCAATGCCGCCGGTTGAATGTTTATCGACCGTCAGCGGTGCCAGATCGTGCAGATCAAGTTGATCGCCGGAACGCGCCATCGCCAGCGTCAGATCGCCGGTTTCACGGTCATCCATGCCGCGAATCACGACCGCCATCGCCCATGCGGCCATCTGTTCATCGGCAATCTGCCCACTGGTATAGCCGTCGATCAAAAAATCGATCTCTGCGGTGGTCAGGCTGCCGCCATCTCGCTTCTTGATGATCAGGTCGACCGCACGCATCACACATCCTCCCCGGCTTTCAGGCGGCGGGCCGCGATCGGCAGGCGCGGCAACAGATCGCCGGCCAGTGCGCCCATATCACCGATCTCGTCGCGCACAATGCGGCCGGCAGCGCTATGCAGAAACACTCCGAGCACGGCCGCGTCGAGCGGGGCTACCCCCTGCGCCAGCAGGCCGGTGATCGTGCCAGCCAGCACATCGCCGGTACCCCCAGTGGCAAGGGCGGCATTGCCGCCCTGATTGACGAAGACCCGGCCATCGGGTGCGGCGATGATTGTATCGGCACCCTTCAGCACCACGATCTGCGCCCAGCGCCGGGCAGCCTGTGCCGCAACATCGGCAAGGTCGGTATCGAGGGTATCGACACCCAGCAGGCGGCGCATTTCGCCGGGGTGAGGGGTCAGGATCGCCCGTTCCCGGCCGAGATGTTCCCACCAGTGGGGTGTCTCGCCGTTGTGTTCGGCTTCGATCATACCCAGCAGGGTGAGTGCGTCGGCATCGATTACGAGCGGTGGCAGAGCCGGGTTGGATGTATCGGCCGGCTTCTCGGCACTTGCGCCAAAGCGAAAGCCGATCTGGCTGCGCTGGCGTGGTGGCTCGATACCCAGCAGGCGCTCAAGAAACTGGCGCGTTGCTGCCTCGCGGCCAAGGCCAGGGCCGATCAGCAGCACCTGATAATCGCCGGCAATGGTGCGAATTTCATCGGCAGCCGCCTCGCCGAGTGCACCCCATTCCGCCTCGGGGAGCGGTCGGGCGATCACTTCAGGGATGCGGCCGACCGGCGGAGTATTGCGGCCGCTTGCCAGTGTTACCAGCCCGGCACCGCTACGGGCTGCCGCTGCACTTGCCAAACCGGCAGCGCCCGGATACTGTGGTGTGCCGGCAATCACCAGCGCATGGCCAAAGGTGCCTTTATACGAATCCCCCGGCCGGGCGGGCAATAACCCGCGTGCCAGATCGGCGGTTACCAACTCACTCATGGATCGTCTCCCCATATGCCGATACCGGCTCATTCGGGCGGGTACGGTGCATGCCGGCGGATGCCGTGTTTTGTGCAGTTGGGTGCCATACCATTGTACCGCGTTTCCCCTCGATCCATGCAATCGAGTCAGTTGCGCCGCATAGGGCTATTGCGTACTTGGCGGTTGGGCGGTCATAGAGCGATCCTTCGCCGCACAGCGGCTCAGGATGCCATGCGGGCTCAGGTGGGATGGCGCAACCGAACGACCACACAATGTGAAAGAACGCATAAGCCTTAGAGCGAAGTGCAGAACCATTGAACCATCCGCATCCTGGGAGCGCGGGCGTCCCGCCCGCATGCGCGCAAGATGCGCGCGGTCCCAATGATCAACTGATCAACCATTGTGCACCTGGCTATAGAGCGCCACCGGCCGGATGCCGGTGTAAGCCAAATCTATGATAGAATCGTAGCGTATCGAATAGTGCTGGCGGCGTAACACGCACTGGAATGCGAAAGGAAGAGCCTATGACCGCAGATGATCGCGACCCGCAGGACGAATTTGGCCGATCGTCACGGCGTAGCGGGACCGATCGGCTGTCGGGTGATGATACCGGCTATGGTGCACCGGTGAACCCCAACTGGCGTGGTGAACGCAGCACTGGTCGGGTACGGCGGGCCCGCGGCGGGCCTTCGGGCCCGGGTATTTCGCCCTGGGTGGCGGATGGCGGGCGGGGGGTTTTTGGGGGGGGTGTTTTTTGGTGGG
>CALLZL010000191.1 GCA_937859575.1 uncultured Chloroflexota bacterium | reverse complement strand
GCCGTTGCCCTCGCGGAAGGGGGGGCGGTATTGGGCGGGGTCGGCGCCAATAGGGCGCGAACCCCTGACGTGGTCAGATTGCCGCCCGCCACTGATAAATCACTCGACCCGGCCGATGCCGCCGGTTATCTTTCGCCGGTTGTCACGGCACCGCGCCCCTTTAGCCATCTGCTCGTGCGGCTCAGTGCCGTGCTACCACCCGGCAGCGATATCGTTCTCCATATACGGTCGGCGATTGATGCCGGCCAGTGGAGTGCATGGCAGCCGATTGCCTTTGACGACGACATGTGGCAGCCGGAGGATGGTGATGGTGTCCGCTGGAGCGAGATCGTTGGTGTCGGCCATGCGGCACGCCTCTGGCAGGTGCGCGCAACCTTTCAACCGGATGCCGGTGGCGTCATGCCGCAATTGCAGAACCTGACGGGTCATACCGTCGATGCACGTGGCCCTGAGGCCGAGCCGGATACCCCCCCCGATAAGGCCGGCCGGCCAACGATCATCAGCCGCAGCGCCTGGGGTTGCCCCGACGGCCAGGGTAGCCGTGCTACACCGCGCTATCGCCAGGTCACGCACCTGGTGGTACATCATACCACCGGCAGCAATACACTGGCCAATGGCGAAACATGGGCAGCACGAGTGCGCGCGATCTGGTCGTACCATGCCATCACCCGCGGTTGGGGCGATATCGGGTATAACTTTCTGATCGCGCCGACCGGTACGATCTTCGAAGGGCGTGCCGGTGGCGATGATGCCGTCGGCTTCCACGATACCGCAAACTACGGCTCAACCGGCGTGTCGATCCTCGGCACCTATACCAGTGTGGCACCATCGGCTGCCGCTCAGAGCGCACTGGTGAGCGTGCTGGCCTGGAAGGCCGGCCAGAAGGGTATCAACCCGCATGGCAGCGGCTTCTACTATGGCTGTTCGATCTCGAGCTACTGCGCCCCATTTAACGATGGTTCGCGAGTGCCGACGATCAGCGGCCATCGCCAGGTTACGCCCGGCCACACGACCTGCCCCGGCAATGCCTTCGCTGCACTACTGCCCAACATTCGCGATCGAGTCAAGAACGCAATCGGTAGTAGCGGCGGTTCCAATGCCTCAATCGAGCTGTTGAATGTCCGCTACAATACCACATGGCTGGCAGCCGGCGAACTGTTGCGCGTCCAATTTACAGTGCGCAACAACGGCACCACAACCCTGCGCGGGCAAGGGCCGCAGGTAGCGATCGACGGTGGCGGCTGGCCGCTCGCCGACAACGACGGGTATGTCTACGATCAGGATGAGTGCTTTGCCGGTGATCAGGTTGGTTCGTATACTGCCTACCCCAAGGAAGACGGCAGCTTCCGGGTCGTACTCGGCCCAACCGGCTGGGATGCCGAGCATGCCGGATCAGCCGCCGGGCCGACCTCCGATTACCCATGGCGTTGGGGGTTGAATGCCGATCTGGCCCCTGGTGCGCAGCAGACGATCGTCGGTTATGTACGCTTCCGCCGGGCCGGGTCATATACCCTGCGTGCCGGGATCGTCGAGGAGTATGTCAAATACCATACCCAGGATGCCGCCACGACCTCACTGGTCGTTGGTGCCGAGCGTGGCGCGCCTGAGGCGGCCTACTACGACGAGCGGCTGGTTCCGCTGGCACGCATCTACCGCACCTCACCATTGCCACGCAACATGCTGGAGCGCCCGGATGCCGCTGCTTCGTTTGTGCGCACCGAGCTGCTCGGCAGCTTCAGCTGGAGCGGGAATGACCGGAGCTGGGGCAACGAAGGGTTGCAGGGGCACAACGGGCCGTTACTGGTCGATCAGACGCGGGTCTTCTATGCACCACGCGCCGGCAGCTATGGCTTCCGCCTCTTCGGCAGCGGCTATGGCTGGCTCTGGATCAATGGCCAGCTGGTTGCTGCCGGTGGCAGCGGCGGCACCAGTACGCGGGAAACAACCGGGGCGATCACGCTGGCGGCCGGAGTGTATGTGCTGGCCTATCGCAGCTATGCGCCATTGGGGAGCGGCGCGATCGGCTATGGTGTACGCGCCCCCGGCGCAACCGTCTTCTCGCCGCCGTCGGATGGCCTGGGTGGCGGGGTTGCACGTTTCGGCACCATCTTCGGCGACACCATCACACCGGTGCTGGTTGCCGATGATCGCGGCGGCAGCGGCGTGGCACGCATCCGCTGGAGCTGGGATGGTGTGCAGTGGCAGGAGCAAAGCGGCGGGCTGCTGCAGATCGCACGGCTACAGGCAGGCGACTATACGATCTTCTATCAGGCGGTTGATGCAGCGGGGAATGCCGGCCCGACGGCCCAGATCAGCTTTAAGGTTGCACCGGGCTACACCCCGCGCCGCACCTTTGTTCCCTGGGTATCGTAGCTTTACCCGACACAGCAAAGCGGCAGCGACGCTGCCGCTTTGCTGTGGATGACCATTCCTGTTATTCGCTGGCGCGCAACTCGGCGAGGTAGCTCTGGATGGCGAGGAAAGACGGGCGCGGGCTCCAGTCGGGGTTTAGAATACCAAACGAAGCCTGCTCGTGCAGTGGTTCGCCCTGCGCACCCCATAGCACGGCAAAGTTCATGTTCCAGAGGAACATGACCCCCATCCAGGGGCGACCATCCTCATCGACATACTGCTCGTGTGCAATCTTCATGGCATCAATAATATACTGTGCCTGCTGGTCGAGCGACACCTGATTGCCGAACTCATAACCGGGGGTGTTGTTGGCGGTTGCCCAGCCAAACTCGGTGATCCAGATCTGGTGATCGCCGACACCCTCTTCGACCATAAAGCGGCGGACATTCTCGACATGGCGGAAATAAAAGGTCGGATGATCCGTCCAGCCCTGGGCCGTGCTCGGATTATCGGGCCACATCGTCTGCGGTGGGTTGGCCGAGCCACCCGGATGTACCGCCTGGGCATCGAAATGCCCCTTGATGATCCCGTCTTTGTAGCTATACATGGCACGGAAGTAGGTTTCATCGGCCACCGCAAGCGCCGGATCGGTTACACCACTCGATGACGGGGCACCGGCCAGAACGAAGATCGCCGGTTCGACGGCCTTGATGCGGTTGTAGCACTCGACAAGGATATCGACATAGTGGCCGGCATCTTCGACCGTCACACGGCCGCCGTTTTCGTGGGCCAGGTTCTGTTCGTTCCAGATCTCGACCGCAGCAACTTTTGTACCGTAGCGGCGTACCAGTGCCTCAACAAAGTTGCCCATGGTCACCGGATCTTCCGGCAGGCCGTTGGTTGCGTTATAGAACGAAGGGGCCCGCACGATACTGATCAACAGCTTCATGTTGCGTGCGGCAACATCCTCAACAATCGCATCGAGATCGCCCCAGGCATAGTTACCCGGCTGCGGTCCTTCGATATCCTTCCACTGAATCTGCTGGCGAATCCAGCGGTATCCGGCGATATCGGTCAGCGTCAGCACACGCTCACGATCGGTATAGTAGAGATGTTCGACGATCCCGTGTTCGAGCCTGCGCGTACGCAGTGGGAAGCTCAGATCGACCGGCTCTTCGGTCGGAGCCACCGTCGCCGGTGGGGTGGTAGGTGCCGGCAGATCGGGCGGTGTGGTAGGTGCCGGCAGATCGGGCGGTGTGGTGGGAATAGCCACCGATGCCGTCGGCAGTGGTGGTGTGGCGGCGCTATCGCCACCACCACAAGCTGCCAGCAACGGCAGCATAAGTGCAAAGAAGAGCGCGCCGGCCACTAACCGTGCGCGCCTGAGTGGAATCTTCACAATGAGTCTCCTCTAGTCGCGTTGCGAGTTGTGGGTATTGTACACTACTCGCATGTGTTATTGCCTCTGTCCTTGATTGTATGCGATATCAGCCATCCGGCGGAAATAGAACTTTCTGATAATTGCATCATAGCAGACTCACAGCCGCAGCAAAGCTGCGGCTGTGAGCAGGGATCGTGTCACAATACTAGATCCCCTGGCAAACAATAGCTGAGATCCTGGTGGGAGCGCAGACGCCTCGCCTGCATGCGGGCCGGAGGCTCGCGCTCCCAGATTTGCCGGCAGTAATACCTGAACCCGGTGGTAATGTGCCGAAGAACCGTACGCCTATTTCGGCATGCCCTGCAGCGCGGTATAGGCCGGGCGTGGGCTCCAGTCGCCATTGATCACGCCGAACGATGCCTGCTCGTGCAACGAATTGCCTTCGGCCTGGGTCCATGGCACGGCAAAGTTCAGGTTCCAGAGGAACATACCGCCCATCCATGGCGACCATTCATTGCGGGCGATTTCATAGGCTCGCACGATCCACTGTGCCTGCCGATCGAACGAGATCGCATTACCGAACTCATAGCCTGGGGTATTATTGCGGGTCGCCCAGCCGAATTCCGTCACCCACATCTGCATATCGCCCAGGTTGTACTGCAGCTGGAGGGCGCGGTAATCTTCCACCCGCCGGAAGTAGAATTCGCGGCTTGTCACGAAGTTCGGGCCGGGGCCGGGGTTATTCGGCCACATCGAGTCGGGCGGGTTACTGGTGCCGCCGGCATGCACCCCGATAATATCGACATTGCGGCGGAAGCGCGGATCGGCAAACATCTGACGGAAGAAGGTCAGATCGCTGATCGCAATCGTCGGTGAGTTGGTTTCGGTGGTTGCCGGCGGCCCCGACACGACAATCGCCGCCGGATCGCCGGCCTTGATCGCCTGTGAACCGGCGACCAGCACATCCATGAAGAGTGTCGCATCGGCGACGCGCCCACCATTTTCAACCGCCAGGTTCTGTTCGTTCCAGATCTGGTAGGCGGCGACGCGGCCCTTATAGCGTTTGGCCATTTCGCCCATGAAGTAGGCAAACTGTGGAATATTCTCGCGGTTAGGCAGACCATTGCGGCCATTGGATGTCGCCCAACTCGGCGCGGCAACGACGCTCAGCAGCAATTTCACACCCGAGCGATTGGCATCCTCGACGATATTATCGAGCTCGGCCCAGTAGATCGCCCCCGAGCGATCATGCAGATCCATCCAGCGTACCTGCTGGCGGATCCAGCCGAAGCCGGCGTTCTTCGTCAGCGTCAGCACGCGATTGCGATCTTGCCAGGCGGTTCCCTGGCCGTAGAGCACGGCATTGAAGCCATACACAAACCCGCTGCTGCTCTGCACTGGCCCGGTCGGGTTGAAGGCGGTATTACCCTGGTGGTTGCGGTCGCGGTACTCATTCCCCAGCAAGCCGAGCAGGATGCGATACTGCGGGTTCGGCTCATCCGGGTGCCATTCCATGCGCTGGCGCTCGAAGTACTGCACCCAGTAGATCTTGCCGTCGGCGGCATTTACTTCCTGAAACTGCTCGGAGAGCGGCCGGCCAAAGACGGCAAGGCCGCCATTGTTGAGCCAGAAGTTGCGGAACGGCGCCGGGCTGTTGCGCAGCGTATGCTTCGAGAACGAATCCCATGTGCCGTCGCCCGGGTCGGCGACCGGCTGGA
>CALLZL010000190.1 GCA_937859575.1 uncultured Chloroflexota bacterium | reverse complement strand
AACGGCGTCGGTGCCGCATCGATGAAGCGGCACAGGTCGTCGAGCGGCCCGGAGCTGCCGGCGAGGGTCACCAGACGTGGTTCGACGGCAATTGCGGCAACAATGAAGCCACTGGCCGGCTGCCCGCTGATCTGCGGCACAATCGGCACCCGTTTGATCCCCACACTCGAACTGATCGGCACCAGCAGATTGGCATTGATCGGCTCGACCGTAACCCCCGCCACGACCTGGCCATCTGACGCAATCGGCTCGATCGGGCGCGGCGAGTCGTAGTTGGCGGCCAGCCCGGCAATATCGGCATTCACACGGGCACCGACAACCCGCTCGACGCGCCCTTGCGGGCCGCGCACCAGTACATCACTCAACACTTCACCGCGCACCGAGAGCCGGGGCGTACCGGCTTCGAAGCCGAACGGCACCGACCCGCTCAGTTCGATCGAGATCGGCACGGTACGCGTGATCTCCTGTTCGAGTCGCAGCACCAGCAATTCCGGCTGTGCCACCGGCCGCACACGCGCCAGGCCCGAACGCGTGGTAACGACATTCACCGGTACCTGATGTTCACCCGGCTCGCGGTCGCGCACATCGACAAACGCACGCAGATCGCTGGCCCGCAACCCCTGTAATGTCTCGGCGTCGGCATCGACAATCACATTCACCTGGGGGCGGCTGGTGCGTGGCAATCCTTCGTCATTCACCACCAGCATACCCGGTTCGAGCCCATCGAGCTCGACCGGAACATTTTCGAACTGGCTGCGCTGATCAGGGTTCTGCGTATACGAAACAAACACCCAGAGGGCAAACGAGAGCAGGAGAGCCATTGCCAGGCGTAACGACGTCGATCGGACTCCCGTCATGGCGTGTGCTCCCCGCCGCTGCGGTGCAGTATGATCAACATCACGACCGTTCGTTCTCCTCAAGCGACACCTTGAGCAAACCAGCCAGCATCGCCTGCAACCGCGCTTCACTCAGATAACTGACAAGCCGCCCATCGTGAACCAGCGAGATCGCCCCGGTCTCTTCCGAAACAACGACCGCAATCGCATCGGATTGCTCGGTGATCCCCTTGGCCGCCCGGTGGCGTGTGCCATAGCGCCGCTGCCCGACGACATCCTCGCTGAGCGGTAGCACCACATTGGCGGCCAGGATGCGGTTGCCGCGCACAATCACTGCCATGTCGTGCAGTGGTGAGTTGGGGTAGAAGATATTGAGCAGTAGCGGCACTGCCAGGCGTGAATCGAGAATCACGCCACGGTCGGCGTATTCCTGTAGCCCGGTTTCGCGTTCGATCACCATCAGTGCCCCGACCCCCTGCTGCGAGAGTTGTTGTGCCGCCCGCGAAACCCCATTGATGGTTTCGAGCAGTTCGGATCGGTTGGCCCGGTTAAATGATCGACCGAAGAGATCATTGGTACGCCCCAGGCTTTCGAGTGCGCGCCGGAGCTCGGGCTGAAACAGCACTGGAATGGCGACGATCAGGGCCGGCTGGACGGCATTCCCCAGCAGCCAGCGCAGCGTATCGAGCGGTAGAACCGAACTGATTACGATCGAGAGCACGAGGATAACACCAAAGCCGCGCAGGAGTTGCACGGCTCGTGTGCCGCGGATCACGCCGAACAGCCAGAAGAACATCAGCGCGACGATCGTAATGTCGAGGAGCGAATATGGATTGACGAGTGGATTCAGGCGATCACGAATGCTACCAAGCCACTCCAGGAATATCTGTATATCAAACATAAGCGTGCCGACCCATGGATCGGTATCAGGTCTTCTTCGTTGGCGGCTGCATGTCGAGCATACGTTTTGCAGCAGCCTGGAGCGCTTCAACACGCTCCTTCTCAACATCCGGCATTTTTGCGAGCCGCCCGTAGATCCGGATGGCTTGCTCGTATTCTTGCCGCCGCATCAGGGCATCGCCAAGCTGGTACAGGTTATCGGTGTCGTTCTGGTCGAGCCCATAGATCTGATGCATTTCGGCAATTGCATTATCGAGATCGCGCATCTGCAGCAAAATCCGCACAATCTGCTTCTTCTCGGCAATCGCCTCGGCACTCCTTCCGGCCAGCGTATACATGAACGAGATCCACTGGCGCGCCTCAATATCGTTGGGTGCCACCTGCACGATCTTATCGTAGATCGCCCGTGCCTCCTGCATCTTGCCCAGTGTCCAGTACACCTCGGCCGCCTGCTGGAGATTCGCAACGGCATCCTTGAGCTGGCCTTCGCGCCGCTGCTGTTCGGCAACTCGTACCAGGCCATCGAGCCCTTTGTCGAGCAGGCCGCGCCGAATATACAGCTTGGCCAGCCGGTTCCCGATCGGGATGTTGTTGGGTGCCAGTTTGAGTGCGTTTTCAAGCGCATCGAGCGCCAGATCCAGATCTTGCCGGCTCTCGTAGTGCGTCGCCAGTTCGTCGAGTTGTGCCAGTGCCTCGGCAAGCCGCCCCTGACGAAAATAGACATCGGCCAGCTTGGTGTAGATCGCCCGGTCGTAGGGTAGATGCTGCTTCGCCTCCTGAAGAGCCTGCTCGGCACCTTCGAGATCCCCGGTCGCCGAGAAGACCTCAGCCATACGCCGGACGATATCCCCCTGCGAAAGGGGTGTCGAGAAGGGGTAGTTGGCACCCTCGGGCGGTGGCCGCCGATTCTGCGATTGCAGGCAGTACTGCAACTGCTCGCGTGCTTCGTTATCTTGCCCCAGGGCAATCAAACTGTCGGCCATGGCCTGGTAGACCAGTACAGCCGGCAAGATGTCATCGTCTTCTTGTTCGAGCAATGCCTGTGCCTGGTCGAATTCGAGGAGTGCCGATTGATGTTGATCGGATTGCTGCTGAATAATACCGAGAATATAGTGGATCAAGGGGGTATCGCTTACCATGAGCATGGCACGGTATTCCGATTGTACTTCGCCAAGCTGCTGCGGGTGGGATTTGAGTTGATCGAGGAGTGTGGCAAGCGACTGCCAGACAGCCGCCGGTTGATCACCAATGGCTGCGAGTGTCATGTTGATGCGTGCGATATGTGCCAGGTTGTTCTGATCGAGTTCGAGTGCATGGCGGAATTCGACCAGTGCCGCTTCGTAGCGCTCGAGCCGCAGCAATCCCACGCCATACTGTGCCCGCAGATTGGCGTTGGTGGGTGCCCATTGCAGGCCACGGCGATACTCTTCGAGTGCTTTGTTGGTCTGCCCCATGCGGAAGTAACTGCCGGCGACGATCCCGATCTGGTCGGCTGCTTCGCCGACCCGCCCTTCGGCACGCAGCAGATCGGCAAGCCGCGAACGGGCGTTGATCGTATCGGGCGAAAGATCGATCAGCCGCTGATAGACCGGAATCGCCTCGCGGGTTTCATCACGGGCAACATAGGTATCGATCAACAACTGATATTTCGTCAGTGCTTCTTCCGGCCGGCCATCGCGCTCGTAGATCTCGCCCATGCGCAGATGCACCGGCAGATAATCCGGGTCGATCCGGATGATCTCCATACAAGCATCGATTGCCGCCAGCATGAATCCTTGCTCGACATACTTCTCGCTGGCGTTAAGATACCGTTCGGCAATCTCATCTAACCCAGCCGTGGCGAGCCTGGTCATGGGGGTGAAGGTCGGCTGCGCCGGTGGTGGCAGCGCCTCGAATGTGTCGAACAGCTCGGCATTCGGCACGCTCGCCGGTTCTTCAACCGCCGCAAAGACATTATTGTCGTTTCCGTCTGGTGCAAGTGGGCGCAGGAAGTCGGTAATTGGTTTGATCTTGCCCCATGTTTCGGGCATGCGGGTGTCGGGCGGTGGTTTTGGGGCTTCCAGCGGCTCGGCAACCTGGCCGGTGAGTGCGCCCGTGCCGAGCGTGCGCAGCTTGGCGAGCATACTGCGTTCAGTCAGTTCGCGTGCCCGCTGGCGGAACTCATCCGAACGTTCACGACCCCAACGCTTACCCTGCAGAAAGTTGGCCAGTGT
>CALLZL010000189.1 GCA_937859575.1 uncultured Chloroflexota bacterium | reverse complement strand
TGCCCGGCCCAGGGCTGGGACCAGCAGCAGCGCAGCCAGTAGCCACGCGGCAAGCATCGGGTAGGGTGGCGTTGTGCTCCTCACCGGAAATTATGCCTCCCACACCAGGGTTGCAAAATAGTCGTCGATCGTCTCGGCGCGCCGCATGAGCCGCACACTGCCGTCTGCGGCGAGCAGGAGTTCGGCCGGGCGTAGTTTCCCATTGTAGTTGAACCCCATCGCACGGCCATGCGCCCCGGCATCGTGGATCGCCAGGAGATCACCTGCCTCGAGCCGCGGCAGCTGCCGGTTCACGGCAAATTTGTCGTTATTTTCGCACAACGAACCGACCACATCATACCATGTGTCGGCCGGCAGGTTCTGCTTGCCGATCACACTGAGATGGTGGTAGGCACCATACATCCCCGGCCGCATCAGGTCGGCCATGGTTGCGTCAACCCCCGCATAGCGGCGGTAGGTCTGCTTGAGATGCCGTACGCGGGTGATCAGCCAGCCATGCGGCCCGGTAAGCAGCCGGCCGCATTCGAGGAAGACACGCAGCGGATGCAGCCCGTTGGCAACGATCTGCGCCTGATAGGCGGCATGTACCCCGGCGGCAATCGCCTGCAGATCAACAGGTTGTTCGCCGGGGCGATAGGGAATGCCGATCCCACCGCCAAGGTTGACGAACTCAAAACGGATGTTGAGTGTGGCGCTTAGTTCGGCCACCTGTTCGAACAGCATATGGGCGGTGGTGATGAAGTAGTGCGGGTCGCGTTCGTTTGAAGCCAGCATGGTGTGCAGCCCGAAGCGTTGTACCCCCTGATCGCGGGCGGCGGCATAGCCGGCAACCAGTTGCTCGCGGGTACAGCCGAATTTCGCTTCCTCGGGGCGGCCGATGATCGCATTTCCTTCGCGCAGTGCGCCGGGGTTGTAGCGAAAGCAGACCAGTGGCGGCAAGCCGGCATGGGCGGCAAGAAAGGGGAGCTGGTCGAGCGCATCAAGATTGATCAACGCCCCCAACCGTCGGGCTACGGCATACTCGGCTGCCGGGGTGTTGTTCGACGAAAACATGATCCGCTCGCCATGCAGGCCGATCCGTTCGGCAAGCAACAACTCCGGCAACGACGAACAATCCATGCCGCATCCTTCGGCAGCCAGTAACGCCATGATCTGCGGTGTCGGGGTCGCCTTGACGGCAAAATAGTTGCAGAATCCGGGCAGATCGGCGAAGGCGGCATGCAGCGCACGCGCCGACGCAGCAATCCCGGCCGCATCATACAGATAGAACGGCGTCGGGTAGTGCTGCGTCAGTGCATCGAATTCAGCAGGTTCGAGCGGCAATGGCCGCATCAGCGTGCCCAATCCATCGGATCGGGTTGCGGGAAACTCGACGTGATCTCGACCGGCCGGCCGTTCTGGAGCGACTCGCTGATGGCGCAGCAGATCTCGACCACATGAGCCGCCTGAGCGCCGGTGGCTCGCTGTGGCCGGCCGGCGCCGATCGCTTCGGCCATTTCGACCACCGCCCGCGACCATTCGGTGCCGGGGTAAGCCGGGCGCACATGCTCAACCGGAGTATACTCTTTGCCGAATTCAGCAAACTCGACCGACGTGTCGAAATCCTGGAAGCTACCAAGGTAGACCGAGCCGCGATCGCCATGAAATTCGAGCCCACGCTGTCGGCTGAAAAAATTCACATAGAAGTTGGTCGTCAGGCGCACGACCGTGCCATTGGCCAGTTCAACCGCCGCAACCACGAAGTCGGGGGTTGTGATGTGGAATGGTGTACCTTCCTGCGTGACCCGATCCGGGTAGAGTACCTTGCCGAAGGCAGTGGCACGCCGCGCCGGGCCGAACATGGTCGTCACCAGCGTCAGCGGATAGACGCCGACATCAAAGAGCGCGCCGACATCATAGAACGGCCCCGGGTTCGGGTGCCAGCTTTCGATGCGACCCCAGTTGACCTCGGCATAGACCACGCGCACATCGCCGAGCCGGCCGTCGCGAATAAGCTTCCAGGTTGTCTGCTGGGCTTCGCCCATATAGGTGATCGGCGCGCAGCTCAGGCGCAGCCCGCGGGCTTCGGCAAGCTTCACCAGCGCCTGGGCTTCGGCATTCGTCATGGCCAGCGGTTTCTCGCTATGCACATGCTTGCCGGCATTCAAGCAGCGCGTGATGACCTCCGGGTGGGCGTGGTGAATGGTCAGGTTGATCACGAGATCAACCGCCTCATCGGCAAGCACTTCGTCGAGTGAGGCATACGCGATACCGCCATGCTTGGCCACGAACTGGCGTGCCCGTTCGGGATCGACATCGGCGGCACCCCGCAGGTGGATATGCTCGTATGGCTTGAGGGTTTCGGCATACGGCCCCGAGATATTACCGCAGCCGACGATGGCAACCGTGAGTTCGTGTGGCATTGATTTCGTCCTTCTTCATTGTGTGGCTTAGCCTGCGGCTCCGACAAGTTGCACGATCTGATACCCATCGATCCGTGGCACGCTTATGCGCACATAGCCGTTCTCCCAATCCCAGTCGGCAGCGGCACCTTCCGGCATCAGCAGCACCTCGGTCGGCGGCTGCTCGGCGCGGATGCTGATCGTGACATCATACAGCGGCAATACATCCTCGATAATATCGAGGCCATGGCCACGGCGTTGATGGACATAATGCAAAATGTGGGCGATCAGATCTGCTTTTTTACGGCGCACCGTGACGATTGCCGTTGTCGGCAGGTTGTTGGGGCCAACCCGTGGGCGCGGCAACAGCAGGTTGATGCAGTTGCCGATCACCTGGCGATGGATGCGACGTGCGGTTTCGGCATACTCACGGAACAACGGCCGGGCCAGGTAGATCACGCCGTCACGGCGGGTGATCAGCGGATCAACGGCGCGATCGGTCTGGGGGGTGTACTGATGTGAGCAGAAGTGTTCCCAAGTTCGGTTGAAGTACGGCTCGCCGGCGCGAGCCAGCAATTCGGTATCGCTATCGGCAATCACCCGGCTCCCCTGCAACTGGCAGACATGGGCAAACTCTTCGATGCCATGGCTCAGCACCTCCTCAAGCGCCATGTAGTCGGGCGCAAAGGGGGCCGGCCCGGCATAATGCACGCCGAGCAGATCATCGAAGGCAAAGTCGCCGCGTTCGGTATCAAGCCCGGATCGATCGCTTACCAGCAGCCGGCCGCCGCCGGCGACATAAGTGCGCAGTTTATCGGCCAGCGCTGCATCGACGAGCACGGTGTCGGGCAGTATCACCACCGCATACTGCGACAGATCGCATGATCGATCAAGAATGGCGAACTGATGGTGCAACTGTTCGAGCACATGCAATGCGCCGGTATCGCTGGCACCGAAGTCGTTGCCGTCGCCTGGGCGCGAGCTAATACCCCCCTTGCTGCTCAGCACCCCGATCTCGGCCAGGGCGGTGCTGCCGGCCGAGAACTGTTCGCGTGCCTCGACGGCGGCAAACACTTCACCGATCCGTTTATAGACGGCCGGGTCGAGCCGGCCACGGGGGTGGAGCTGATCGCCGATACTGATCTTTGCCCCGTGGGCCAGCGCCTGGAAACATTCAAACTCCAGAGCCGCCCGGTTCCGCAGCCCACCGAAATCGCCCCATGTCGTGTGGAAGCGGCCGGTCATCGCCAATAGTTCGCGATCGTAGGTGGCGAAGTGGCGCACAAAGAGCGGGAAGTGATCATAGCCCCAGAAGCCGCCCGGCAGCGACTCGATCTCGATATGGGTGAAATTGTCGAGCTCGACACGATTACCGATCGCCGGGTTGGCTTCGACTTTCAGCCGGCTGTTGTAGAAGATTCCGGTATCGGGGGCAATAGTGCGAATGGCGCGGGTACAG
>CALLZL010000188.1 GCA_937859575.1 uncultured Chloroflexota bacterium | reverse complement strand
ATCCGCATCCTGGGAGCGCGGGCGTCCCGCCCGCATGCGCGCAAGATGCGCGCGGCCCCAATCATCAACCATTCTGCACCTGGCTATAGGTGTTGCGGCAGTTGCTGGCTGCAGAGCGACCCAACCGATCTCGTATCTGTTGCATAATACTACTGTATTTCCACGCTGAGAGAAAGGAAGATCTATGCCACCCGTCGAGCTCATCCTGATTGGCGCAGGGGGGCGTGGTGCCAACAGCTACGGGCCATACGCCCTCGAATACCCCGCCGACGCACGCTTTGTTGCCGTTGCCGAGCCGGATGCTGCACGACGCACCCGTTTTGCCGAGGCGCATGGCATTCCGGCCGAGCGCCGCTTCAGCGATTGGCACGAACTTCTGGCGCAGCCGCAGTTCGCAGCCGGTGCGCTGGTTACGACCCAGGACAACCAGCACATTGCACCGGCCACGGCGGCCATGGCGGCCGGCTATGATGTGCTGCTCGAAAAGCCGATTGCACCAACCCTGGCGGAGTGTGTGCAATTGGTACGCGCCGCCGAGCAGTATGGCCGTTCACTGCAGATCTGCCATGTATTGCGCTACACAAATTTCTTCACCACCTTGCATGGCGTGCTTGAAAGCGGGCGCCTCGGCGACCTGATCACTGTCGAGCATCGCGAAAATGTTGCTGCCTATCACATGGCACACAGTTTTGTGCGTGGCAACTGGCGCAATCTGGCGCAGTCAAGCCCGATGCTGCTGGCCAAATGCTGCCATGATCTCGACATCCTGGTCTGGAATCTGGCACAGCCCGTCGTACGCCTCAGCTCGTTCGGCGCGTTGCTGCACTTCCGCCCCGAAAATGCGCCGGCCGGCGCGCCGCTACGCTGCACCGCCGGCTGCCCGGCCGAGGCTGAATGCCCCTTCTCGGCAACTGCGATCTACCTTGAGGGGATCCCGCTGCGTGCCATCCACGGGTTACCGGCCGCCGATCAGCAGCCACTGACACACGCACCACGTAGCTGGCCGTTTAATGTCGTCAGCCATGATCCATCGTATGAAGCGCGGCTGCATGCGCTCCAGCACGGCCCATACGGCCGTTGCGTCTACCACTGCGATAACGACGTCGTCGATCAGCAGGTGGTCTCGATGGAACTGGCGACCGGAACTTCGGTTGTGCTGGTCATGCATGGTCATTCAAACGAAGAGCATCGTTCGATGCGCTATGACGGCAGCCGCGCTACCTTGCGCGCCCGGTTCGGCCGGCATTCCGAGATCAGTATCTACGACCATCGAACCAATCGTGTCGAACAGATTCCGCTCACTCAGAGTGCCGATTCGCATGGCGGCGGTGATTTCGGCCTGATGCGGTCGTTTGTGCAGGTCCTGCGCGGCGAAGCTCAGGCACGTACCGATGCACGCACGTCACTCGAAAGCCATATGCTGGCGTTTGCGGCCGAAGAGGCGCGCCTGAGCGGCAGGGTGATCGATATGCAGGCCTTTCGTGCACACGCCGAACAGCTCTGAGCCGGTGTGGATCCGAGCGGCTGGCGGGGCACTCCCGCGCCGGGTTCATTATAGCTGATTAGCTTCTCGGAATAATGCCCAGGAGAAATTCGGCGGGACT
>CALLZL010000187.1 GCA_937859575.1 uncultured Chloroflexota bacterium | reverse complement strand
CGACGATCCCGCCGATCATCACCAGCACCATGGTGGTTCCCAGATCTCGCCCGAGCATCACCAGCCCGCATACCAGGCCGAGCATAACCGCAAACGGCAAAAGTCCATAGGTGACATTGGTCAACTTCTCACCACGGCGCGACAACCAGTCGGCAAAATAGATCACCAGTGCCAGCTTGGCTATCTCCGATGGTTGCATACTGAAGCTGCCGATCCGGATCCAGCTGCGGGCTCCGTTCACCGTGGTGATCGATGCCGGCAGTACCAGAGTTAACACCAGCAGCACGAGCGTAATACCAAGGAGCACCACCGAGTATTTGCGCCAGATCCGATAATCGATGCGCTGAATGATCAGCATGGCAATCAGGCCGATAAGGGCGGCGCCGAGCTGACGCCAGGCATAGTAGAGCTGGTTGCCGTGGTTGGTAAAGGCATCGACGAATGACGCGCTATACACCATGACGACACCGAGTGGCACCAGAATGCCGACGATTGTCAGGAGCGGATAATCCGGTTTGTGCCGTGCGGTTTCAACCATATGTCTTTCCTTTTTTCGCATACCAACCCGGCTGGTATGTGAAAATCGAACAGTGGCGTGTCTCGGAAATAGCGGGCTGACGATCAGCTGTGCAGGTTTTGCTCCAGGATACACACGCCGACTGCGGTATTGCTAACGCAGCGGCGGCTGGGTCGTCATGACCAGCACGATCAACCCGGCGAGGAGTGCAAGTGCTGCCGGCCAGGCGAATGGCAGGCTCATGCGTTGTATTACCGGCATGACACCATCGAAAGCTACTCGGTAGCGTGGCGCAAGTGCAGCACCGGCAATCATTCCGGCAATCAAACCGCCGATATGGCCGAAGTTGTCGATCGACGGTAGCGTCAGGCCGAAGCCGAGATTGATCAAGACGATAAATGCCATGTTACCGATCATCTGCCGCGACGACTCACCGAGAATACCGCGTGCCACATAGTAGAAGACCGCCAGGCCGCCTACCATGCCGAAGACGGCCCCGGATGCGCCGACCGCCGGCGATGGGTTGAACATGTAGGATGCAACGCTCCCACCGAGGCCGGCCAGAAAGTAGAGCGCCAGAAAGCGAGGGGTGCCATAGACACGTTCAGCATGGAACCCGAGCGCATAGATGGCATAGGCGTTGAATCCTATATGCATCAAGCTACTGTGCAGGAAGGTTGCAGTTATCAGCCGGTAGTAGGCACCATTCAGGATCTCGGCGTTATCCTTCCAGCCGAGTGCCAGCACAACCAGATCAAGTGGCAGGCCAAATGCCTGTACACCGAGTGTTGTGAGGAGTGCCGGTACTGCCCAGATCACAATATTGACGACTAGTAACACCCATCCGGCAATCGGTATACTGGTACCGAAGGGGATGCGTATACTGTGGCGTATCTGACCGTCGTCGCCTGGCGGCTCTCGTTGTGGATCGTCGCCGCTGCTTGCTGGTATCGTCATGTTTTCTGCCCGGCGGGGGTGTACCGTGCCACACTGGCGCGGAACGCCTCACCGCGATGAAATTCATTCCGAAACATTCCAAAACTCGCACATCCCGGCGAAAGCAAGACGATATCGCCGGGGCGTGCGAGTGCCAGTGCCGTATCAACGGCCATATCGAGTTGATCATATGGCCCGTGTACCGGCAGGGCAGGGGGGTTGCGCGCCAGCGCCTGCTGCAAGGCAGGTGTCGCACTACCGCTGAGCAAAACGACAGCATGTGCATGTTGTGCAATCGCAGCAGCCAACGCCGTAAACGGCAGATTTTTATCGGCCCCACCGGCGATCAGCACAATTGGCTGGGTGAAGCTCTGGAGTGCGGCAATGGCGGCTTCGGGGGCCGTGGGGGCGGTGTCGTTGATCACTTGGATGCCGTTGATATTCGCGTTCGGTTCGAGCCGATGCGGTACCCCACCGAAGTGCTCGACGGCCTTCCGAATCGCCTGCGGCGATACACCATATGCATAGGCAAGCAGCGCTGCCGCTGCCAGATTCGTGCGGTTGTGTGCCCCCGGCAATCTGAGTTGGTCTGCCCGGCAGATCAACTGACGTCTACCGCCATACTGGATGATAAGCTCTTGCCCCTCGTACCATGCGGCAATGGCTGCGGTATCGGCCGGCGGATGTGAGCCAAACCAGCCTATTTGTCCGCCGGCAAGCTGTGCAAACCCGACTGAAGCCGGATCATCGGCATTCAGTATCACCAGGTCGCCGGCTTGCTGATGGGCTGTGATCTGCTGTTTGGCGGCGGTATATTCGTGCATGGAAGGGTAGCGATCGAGATGATCGGCGGAGATATTCGTCACACATGCATAGCGCGGGCTGAGCCCGGCTGCACCAAGCCCTTCGAGAGCAAACGACGACAACTCGAGTACGACGGGCGTCTCTGCTGTGATCTGTGGTAGTTGCGCCAGGGCCGACACGCGTAGATTGCCGGCGATCACCGTATCAGGAGCATGCTGCTTCAGCATCGCGCCGGTCAGCATGGTGGTGGTGGTCTTCCCTTTGGTGCCGGTAATACCGAGGATTGGCCCGCGGCAGAGCCGGAAGAAGAGGGTCATCTCCATTTCGATTGCGGCACCGGCATCCCGCGCAATCTGCAAGAACCGCGATGTCTCGGGAACTGCCGGATTACGCACCACCAGTTCGGCGTTACGAAAATCCGCTTCGCGGTGTTCGCCGAGGACAAAGTGCAGCGGCAGATCGGCAAGTGCTGCAATCGAGTCGTGCAGCAGATCCGCGCTGCGCAGATCGGTCACCAGCACCTCGGCACCCTGTTCGGCCAGGAAACGTGCGACCCCGGTTCCGCCGCCATGCACGCCCAGCCCCATCACCAGCGCCCGTTTTCCGCGTAGTTCCATTGCGGCGTTAGCGCCCCTCAAGCTGCTGTATCGTCGGCCGCACCAGTTGCTCGGCTGTCTGCGCTTCGTTGAAGGTGAGCGCCAGTGAAATTCCGATCAGCGTGGCGACCATGCCAACCAGCACAAAGCGTTGCATAACCTGGGTCTCGCTCCAGCCGAGGAGTTCGAAGTGGTTATGTAACGGCGACATCCGCAAGATGCGCCGCCCTTCACCTGTGAAGCGCTTCGTCCACTTGAAATAGGTGACCTGCAGGATGACCGAGAGCGTTTCGGCAACAAACACGGCACCGATAATCGGCAAGAGCAGCCACTGCTGTGATTGGAGTGCAATCACCCCGAGTACCGCCCCGAGCGAAAGCGAGCCGAGATCCCCCATGAAGACCTGGGCTGGATGCGCGTTATACCACAGGAAGGCTGCACATGCGCCGACCAGCGTAAAACTGAAGGCCATCAGATTGGTGAAATGCCCATTGAGGAAGGTGATGACGCCATAGGCTGCAAATGCCAGCATCAGGTTCCAGCCGGCCAGGCTGTCGAGCCCATCGGTCAGATTGACGGCATGGCTACTTGCCACGATGATCAGCATGGCGAATGGGATGAAGAGCAATCCGATATCCATCTGGCCCATAAACGGAATACGCACCAGGCCACGGTTATCGAGCCCGAATGGTGGCGGTAAGTAGAGCACCAGTGCAGCGACAAAGGCAACTACCAGCATCAACAGCATTTTGCGCCGCGCGGTGAACCCATAGGTTTTCGAACGGCTACCGACTAACGAGAGGTAATCATCGAAGCCGCCCAGAACGGCGAAGGCGAGCAACACCGCCAGCGGCAACAAGATCGACCAGCGGTCGAACAGGTTGAAGGCGATCGTCAGCAGCACTACCGGTACCAGGATGATAATGCCGCCCATGGTTGGCGTGCCGGTTTTCACCATATGGCTCTGCGGTCCTTCGACGCGGATCTGTTTGCCGATCCGATGCCGACGCAGGAAGCGTACCCAGTACCCGCCCGATGCCAACGTGAGAATGAACGCAGCGGCGGCGAGCAGCAGGGCACGGGCCATATCTTGGACAAGGAGAGCGCGAAGTGCATCTTGCACGAGAGAGCCTCTTTTCTCAGGATATCTGCTGAACAGGTGCGGCAAGTGCCGCAACGATCTGTTCCATCTCCATTGCACGTGACCCTTTCAGCAGGATTGTATCACCAGGAACAATCAGTTCCTCTAGCAGCGCAACGACTTCTGCACGCTCATCGACGGCAATGATCTGTTCTGCCGGCATTCCGGCTTCTCTGGCACCAATAGCGATCCAACGCCCGCATCTGCCGAGTGTCACCAGAATATCGGCGATGCCAGCGGCCCATTCGCCAACCTGGCGGTGTGCCGCCTCTTCGATCGTGCCAAGCTCACGCATATCACCAAGGACGGCAATCCGTCGCCCTGGTGTTGCTGCCAGAATCTGTAGCGCAGCCTGCATCGATGCAGGTGCCGCGTTATACGTGTCGTCGATCAGAGTTGTGCCATGCGGCCCGCTGAGTGTCCGCAGGCGTGCTGCCGTGCCGGCATGCTGCAATCCGGCCCGAATGGCATCCCATTCCATGCCCATGACCAACCCGGCGGCTGCGCCGGCAAGTGCGGTATACAGGCTATGCACACCGATCAGGGGCAGTTCGAGTTCGACTGCCGCGCCTTGGTAATGGGCACGGATGCTGATACCGCCAAAGCCACGGTTCTCGATCAACTCGCCCCACAGGTCGGCTGATGCATCACACCCGTAGAAGAACGGCCGTGCCGCTGTCAGTTCTGCCATAGCCCGAACGCGCCGGTCGTCATAGTTCAGGATGGCAACCCCATCGGCCGGCAACGCCCGTGGTAACTCGCTTTTTGCCTGCTGAATACCGTCGAGGCTTCCCACCCGTTCGAGGTGTGAAGGCCCGACATTCGTCACAATGCCAATCTGGGGCCGGGCGATATCCGCAAGCAACGCAATATCGCCCGGCTGATACATGCCCATCTCAAGCACCGCCACATCGTGGTGGTCGGCGATCTGAAGCAGAACGATGGGCAATGTGGCTTCACTATTATAGCTTCGTGGAGTTTTTAAGGTGCGAAAGGCCTGCTGAAGCACTGCGGCGGTCGCTTCTTTCGTCGATGTCTTGCCGACGCTGCCCGTCACACCAATGACGGTTGTCGTCAGCCGGCTTCGATGAAAGCTTGCGAGCCGCTGCACCGCTGCCAGCGGTTCATCCACGGCAATCAGCAAGAACGCCTCGTGGTTACTGCCCCATCCCGCATCGTTGCTGGTATCCAGCACCGTTACCGGATCAGCGAGCCGTAGCCGCTCGATCTGTTCCCGCTGCACCAGTGCCCCGCGGGCACCGTGTGCCATGGCATCGGCCAGGAAATCATGCCCATCGACGCGTTCGCCGCGTAATGCGACAAACAGGCATCCCGGAGTCGCCAGCCGCGAGTCGATGACCGCCTCGCTGAAAGCGACCTGTTCGAACGATGGCGGCAAGAACGGCATACGTCGCTCTGTGCCAACCTGCGTGCCGAACAGCACGTCTCCTAATATCAACACCGCCCGTCTCCTGAAGCTGTCAGTTGCTGCGGCGGCATTGTAACATAACTCAGGCTGCGACACCGTTAGCTGATGTGCCAGGTGGCATATCAGCGCGATGCAGCTGCCAGCAAACCAGCCGTCTGACCATACCCGGCCAGTGCCGGGTTGGGTTGAATGCGTTCATAGCGCATGAGTTGCTCGGCAATTGCCTGATAGACCGGGATCGCCGTGCTGACGCCCCAGATGTCGTCGCGTGGGCGATCGATCTTGACCAGCACGGCATAGCGCGCCTGCTCGGCCGGAGCCAGCCCGACAACCGAACCGATCGTTCCACTGGTGTCGTAGCCGCCGCGCCCATCAGGAATCGACGAGGTACCGGTTTTGGCGCAGATCTCATACCCCGGCACCAGCCAGGTATCGCTGTAATCGCCGGTGATCGGCCCCCAGACGACCGGGGAATAATGGTTGGCCGACTCAACAAGCATGCGCCGTACCGTCCAGGCGACTCCAGGCTCAACAACCTGGCCGGCTTCACGCGGCTGGGTGATGACGCAGTCGTCGCCACGGCAGCGCTTCTGCACGATATACGGCCGCATCAGCATGCCGTCGTTGCCGATCGCAGCCACAGCCCGCACCATCTGGAGTGGTGTGACGGCAATACCCTGACCGTAGGAGTTTGTGTTGAGCACGAGTGGGCTCCATCCTTCGGCCTCCATGTTCGGCACCAGGCCAGAACCTTCGCCGGCAATATCGATCCCGGTCGGCTGGCCGAAGCCGAAACGACGCACCGCATCATAGAATGCTTCGGCACCGGTAAGCTCGGCAAGCTGTAGTGCACCGACATTACTTGAGTAATAGAGCACCCGCCCGGGGGTCAGCATACCGTTGCCGGCCCGATTCCAGTTGCCCAGCATATACCCGTACCGCTGGATCACCCCCGTGTCGTTCACCTGGGTGTCGGCAGTGAATGCACGCGACTGCATGCCGGCTGCCACTGTGATGATCTTGAAGGTTGATCCTGGCTCATAGAGCGCACTGATTGCCGGATTAATATTGTATGCCTCGGGTGGGTATTCGTTATACCGGTTCGGATCGAAGGTCGGGTAGCTGGCAATCGCCCGGATGGCACCCGTCCGTACATCCATCACAATGATTACCCCGCCATCGGCATTGTGTGAATCGACCGCCTGTTTCAGTTCTTGTTCGACAAGATGCTGAATATAGGGATCGAGTGTGAGCTCGACATCGACCCCATCGCTTGGCGGGCGAATCTCCTGGGGTGCGATCCAGATCGGGTTCTGCTTTGCATCGACTTCGGCCGTCAGTACGCCGGTGCTGCCGCGCAGGATTCCATCGTAATACCCTTCAACACCGCTGATGCCGACTCCTTCGAGATTGACGGCACCGATGGTATGGGCGGCAAAGGCGCCTCCGGGGTAGACACGCCGTGGTTCATATTGGAAGTACATCCCATTCCAGAGCGTCGGATCCTGCTTCATGAATTCGATCACCCGATCGGCCAGTTCCGGTTCGATCCAGCGCTTGATCGCTAACCAGTGATACTGTTCATCGACGAGCTTGTTGAGGATATCACTCGATTGCATGCCGAGCAGGCCGCTCAACACGACGGCAATGCGTGGTGCGGCTTCACGGTTCACCATGCGCGGATCGACATACAGGCTGCGATAATCGACGTTCAGTGCCAGGATGTTTCCTTCACGATCATGGACGATGCCACGGTTGGAGGGGATCGGCTTGCGCTGGTTGATTTCGGCCTGTGCCAGGTCGCGTAGCGTTCGTTCGCCAACTTTGACTTGCCCGGTCTGAATGTAGCCGAGATGCAGGGCAACGCGTGCCAACAGCAGCAATGCAATCAGCAGCACGGCATTCATGCGCCAGCGGCTGATCGTGACGGGTCGTGCAGGTTGTACGCTTCGTGTTGCCATAGTTGATACGCTCGTTGTTCCGGGTTCGTCCTGGGTTTCGATAACTGCTCTGGTTGAGCAGCCGGCTCAGGGTGCGGCGATCTGTATCGCTGTGGTATCCGGCACAGTTTCGAGTGAGACATACCGCACCTGTTCGAGTTGCGCCGGGCGCAGCCCGAGTTCGGTCGCCCGCGGCTGGATCTTGTCGAATGCCTGAGCCTGTGCCAGCCGCAACAGCATGCCGTTACGCTCGCGCAGCAGAACCGTCTTCTGTGCTTCGAGGGCTGTGATTTCGTACCCCTGCGTCGCCAGACGCCCGGTCTGCCCGAGGGTCAGCAAACTCATCAGCGACAGCATCAGCGCCGCAGCGATCAGGTAGCGGCCACCGTCGAGCTTGAGATAGCGCGACACGTCGATCCGCCGTGCGCGTACCTGTTGGAGTGGAAAGAGTTGCCGTACATTGACAGCCATTGCGCCCCCCTGTTGCCTCTAGTTGATGCCGATACGTTCTGCAATGCGTAATTTTGCACTTCGGCTGCGCGGGTTGATCCGTGCTTCTGCCGTACTGGCCTCGATTGGTTTGCGGGTGATAATCGTGAGTTCCCCGGCCTGTGCCGCCGCCCGCAGCGCATGTTTGACGATCCGGTCTTCCAGCGAATGAAACGAAATGACCGCCAGCCGCCCACCCGGCCGCAGCAACTCGATCGCCTGCGGCAACACCTGTTCGAGGCTGTCGAGTTCGCCGTTGACGGCGATGCGGAGCGCCTGAAAGGTGCGTGTCGCTGGATGTAGCCGCCCATGCCGCCCACCGAGTGCCCGTGTGACCAGATCCGCCAATGCTCCGGTCGTCGTAATCGGCACTTTCCGGCGTGCTGCGACAAGCAGGCGTGCGATCCGCCGTGAGCCGCGTTCTTCCCCATAGCGATAAATGATGTCGGCCAGTTCCTGTTCACTCAGCTCTGCCACCAGATCGGCTGCGCTGCGTGCGGCATCCGGATCAAGTCGCATGTCGAGCGGTGCATCCGCCGCAAATGAAAAACCACGTTCGGCAGTGTCGAGTTGGTATGACGAAACCCCCAGATCAAGCAGGATTCCGTCGACCAGATCGATCCCTGCCGCCTGTGCAATCGGTGCCAGATCGCGAAAGTTGCCGCGTACCAGCTGCACCCGTTCACCATAGACAGCCAGCACAGCGGCGGCGGCCGCCAGCGCAGCCGGGTCGAGATCGATGCCGAGTAGTTGCCCATCCGGGGCACTTGCTTCAAGAATCGCCGCTGCATGCCCGGCACCGCCCAGTGTTCCATCGATATAGCACTTACCGGCCTGTGGCATCAGGCCGGCCAATACCTCGGCTGCCAATACCGGAATGTGCTGAAATACCACCACCGCCTCAGATATTGAGCGCTGCGATCTGCTGCGCAACCATACTCGCACTCACATCGAGGGATTCGAGCTGTCGCTGCCAGCGATCGAGTGCCCAGATTTCAAAATAGCGGTTGAGCCCGGCGATGACGACCTGATCCCGCATGCCGGCATATTCGCGCAGATTCTGGGGGATGAGTACCCGCCCTTGCTTGTCGAAGCCGATATCGGCCGCCCCCGAGAAGAGCAGGCGTTGCAGCGAACGCGCATCCGTCTGCCCCAGCGAAAGCCCTGCCACCTGCTGAGCCAGTTGCTCCCAGAATGGCCGGGGAAACCCGAATAGACATCCGTCGAACCCTCGGGTGATGACCAGGCCGTCGCCAAGTTCCTCACGATACCGTACCGGAATCGCAAGCCGACCTTTGTCATCGACGGTGTATTCGTATTCGCCGAGAAACATGTGCGTCGCCTCGTGGTGAGGGATTCTTAGGGAAATTTGCGGTTATCTATGCATAAGTAGCATACATGTACTACCGAAATCTCCACTTTTCCCCACTTTTCCCCACCGCTTTTGCATTATAAACGAGCTTGCCCCACTTTTCAAGCATTGATTATTGGAGCAATGGGAGTTTCGGCGGCAAAACGGCTCGATCGAACCTCCGGGCCGGCAGATCGAGTGGACGTAGCCGGGATCCGCTGCCTGTTGGTGCAGGAACGCCACTTTACGACACAGGATGCGAGAACGGCCGGTTGGCTGAGCAGAGGTTGCGATCGCGACCGTATGATGCGATCGCCCCTTGCGGAAGAGGCAAAACCGGCTACACTTCACGTACTCTGGAAGTACAACAGCCTGAGGAGTCGTATATGGGCGAACTGACTCATCTTGATAGTGAAGGCCATGCCCGCATGGTGGATGTGGGTGCTAAAGGCGAGACGGAGCGTGAAGCGGTAGCGCGTGGGGTCGTGCGCATGCAGCCCGCAACTCTGGCGTTGATCATTGCCGGTGATCTACCGAAGGGGGATGTGCTGGCCGTCGCACGGATCGCCGGGATCATGGCGGCCAAGAATACGGCGGCAATTATTCCGCTCTGTCATCCATTGATGCTGACGCATGTGGCGGTTGATCTGCGGCCGGATCCAGCTGGTACCGCGCTTTTGATCGAAGCGACCGTACGAACCGCCGGGCGTACCGGGGTCGAGATGGAGGCATTAACCGCGGTGAGTGTGGCGGCGCTGACGATCTACGATATGTGCAAGGCGGTCGATCGTGCGATGCAGATTGAGTCGATCCGGCTGGCCCGCAAACGTGGTGGGCGCAGCGGCGATCTGGTGCTGGAATAGCCTGTGTTCCACATAGGGCGGCAGCCAGGCTGCCGCCCTATGTGGAGCGCCAACATACTAGGCGGCAATCTCTTCTTCGGTGCCTTCGGCCGTAGCCTCGGGTGCCGGCTCGGTGATAAGTACCTGCTCGACCAGTTCGGCCGAGGCCCGTACGGCACGCTCACGGAGCCGCAACCCGGCACCGAGGGCACCGGCGGCCAGGGCACCGAGCACCCATGCCGGCGAGACCCCCCTCCCGCCAGTACGCGGCAGCTCGGCTGGTGTCGGTACACCCGGGGCTACCGGTGCCGGCCCACCCGGCACAGCGGCTGCCGTGCCCTCGCTGATCCGGCCGTCGGTTGTGACATTGACCGGAGAACGGGCGGCGATATACTCTTCGACCACATCGGCCAGAATAAAGCCCAGGTCGATCTGGTTGCGCCCACGGGTGAAGGCCGAATAGCCATCCCCCCCCGTCAGCATGAAGTTGTTGGTAACAACGCGATAGGTTGCTCCCGGGTCAATGGCACTGTATCCCCCGCCACTCTCAACCTGAATACTGGAAACACGG
>CALLZL010000186.1 GCA_937859575.1 uncultured Chloroflexota bacterium | reverse complement strand
AAACGAATAGAAGAACAAACGAATAGAAGAACAAACGAATAGAAGAACAAACGAATAGAAGAACAAACGAACAGAAGAACAAATATCGTTGTGGCTGCACTGCCCCTTTGTTCCTTTGTTCCTTTGTTCCTTTGTCCCTTTGTTCCTTTGTTCCTCTGCCCCTTTGTTCCTTTGTTCCTTTGTTCCTCTGTCCCTCTGTCCCTCTGTCCTTACGCCCAATCAAACGTCCGCGTCACAGCCTTCTTCCACAATGCATACTGTCGTTCGCGGTCGGCGGCAGCGAGTTGTGGTTGCCAGGTACGATCCACCGCCCAGTTCTGCCGCAGAGCGTCGAGCGACGGCCAGACACCGGTTGCCAGGCCGGCGGCATAGGCTGCGCCAAGTGCGGTGGTTTCGGCGATCTGCGGCCGGATGACCGGCACACCGAGCGCATCGCTCTGGAACTGCATGAGGAGTTCATTGGCAATCATGCCGCCATCGACCTTAAGGGTTTTGAGTGTGACACCCGAGTCGTGTTCCATCGCATCGAGCACTTCACGTGTCTGCCAGGCGGTTGCTTCGAGCGCGGCACGGGCAATATGGCTACGGTTGACATAGCGTGTCAGGCCGACAATCACACCGCGTGCATCACTGCGCCAGTAGGGTGCGAAGAGCCCTGAGAATGCCGGTACGAAATAGACGCCGCCGTTATCGTTAACCAGGCGTGCCAGTGCTTCGACCTCGGCGCTGCTGGTGATCATGCCCAGGTTGTCGCGCAGCCACTGCACCAGAGCACCGGCAATCGCAATCGATCCTTCGAGCGCATAGACGGCCGGAGCATCGCCGAGTTTGTACCCCAGGGTCGTCAGCAGGCCGTTCTGCGAGGCGACGATCTCGGTGCCGGTGTTGAGCAGCATGAAGCAGCCGGTGCCGTAGGTGTTCTTCGCCTCGCCCGGGCTGTAGCATGTCTGCCCCATGAGGGCAGCCTGTTGATCGCCGAGTGCGCCGGCCACCGGTACCCCTTCGAGCACGCCGCCGGCAATGCCGTATACCTCACTCGACGGCCGGATCGTCGGTAGCATGGCGCGTGGGATGTTCATTGCCGCCAGCAACTCGTCATCCCAATCGAGAGTTCGCAGATTCATCAGCATCGTGCGGCTCGCATTGGTCACGTCGGTCACATGGATGCCGCCGGTCAGATGCCAGATCAGGAAGGTGTCGAAGGTGCCGAAAATGGCATCGCCATTCTCGGCGGCGGTGCGCAGGCCGGGCACATGTTCGAGCATCCATGCGATCTTCGGCCCCGAGAAGTATGTAGCCAGTGGCAGGCCACAGCGGTCGCGAAAGCGATCCATGCCGCCGTCGCGTGCGAGTTCGTGGCAGATCTGATCGGTACGCAGATCCTGCCAGACGATCGCATTATGATAGGCACGGCCAGTATGACGATTCCAGACGACGGTCGTTTCGCGTTGATTGGTAACGCCGACCGCCGCGAGATCGGCGGGGGTCAGATCGCGTTTTTCGAGCGCAGCGCGTACGACACTCTGGGTTCGTTCCCAGATCTCGGCCGAGTCGTGTTCGACCCATCCCGGTTGTGGGAAGATCTGCAGATGTTCTTTCTGATCGGCGCTGACGATCCGCCCATCGTGATCGAAGATGATACAGCGAGTACTGGTTGTTCCCTGATCGATCGCTGCGACATACTGTTGTGCCATGTTCTCAACCTCTGTATGTTACGCGTCTCATGTCGTTGTCGGTCTGCGGCGTTGTGATTCTGCTGTCTCCGCAGTATGTGCAGGGTACCGGGGATGCGCGCAGTGCTCTTTATGCTATGCATCCAATACTTCGAGCATTGCCAGTGCAAGATAGTAGGCCGAAGTGGCACCCGGATCCTGGTGGCCGATGCTGCGCTCGCCGAAGAACGCAGCGCGCCCCCGAACTGCCCGCATCTCGATAGTCGCCTGCATTCCGGCGGCGCTGGCCGTCACAGCCGCGTGTACGGCACTCCGTAGATCAAGCTGGTGGTCGAGCGCCTGGCGCAGCGCAGCGATTCCGGGGGCAATTGCATCAACCATGGTTTTGTCGCCCAAGCGTGCATGGCCACGTTCGATAATTCCATCCAGTGCCGCATCGAGTGCCGGCAGTATTTCGATGCCGCTGATCAAACGACACCCGGCCAGCACGGCCCCGGCGCGGCGAAAGGCTGTGCCATACAGTGGCCCGGCGGCTCCACCGACGGTCGCCAGCAGGGTGCGGCCGGTGGCATCAAGTATTACACCAATATCAGCTTCGTCGTGGTCGATGAGTTCGTCGAGCCGTACCAGGGCGGCAGTAAACCCGCGATTGAGATTGGTGCCGTGATCGGCATCACCGATCATAGCATCAAGCTGCGTTAATTCCTCGTGATGGCGCTGGATGGCGGTAGCGGCAGCCTGAATAAAGCGGATGACATGGTCGGCAGTGATCTGCATCCAGCAGTACTCCTCCAGGTTACATTCCCCAACGACGCGCCGGCGTCAGCACCGGGGCACTCCACCACGCTGCCGGGTCGTCGAGGCGCAACAGGCTCAGCGAACACCCGGCCATCGTGAGCGATATGATCTGGTTGCCCACCAGCCTGTACGGCCGGGGCGTCACGCGCCGCACGATCCACCCCATGCTTGGCGGCAACGCCGACCAGCGCTTCAGCCCGTTGCTTCACTTCTTGACGCAGCAACCCTTTGTGCGTGGATACAGCGGTGTCATGATGAATATCGCCACAGTGCGAAGACATTATAGCATATGGCTGCCGCCCGAAGCTGCCTGTGCAAAGCGATGCGTCGCTGCGCGCAGCATGACCGCCTGACCACTCCGCCCCCGTGCCGGTATGTCATCCTGAGCCGCTTGCGGCGAAGGTATGGATGATGCCGGTTGCCAGATCAGAAAACATGTGCTATTTTCATAAGGAATCCTTGCAGCTAGGAAGAGAATCGCATGCCGAATGCACCAACCCATGATCTGATCACGGTTGTCAGTGGTATTGTGCTGGGGGTGCCGGCCTACGAGCTACTGCGCAACCAGGTGCCGGAAGTAGCTATCGCGGGCACGCTGATATTCGTCGGGGCGCATGGTATCTCGGGTATTATGTTCTCGCCGGATCTGGATATCGACTCGGCGATCGACAATCGCTGGGGGCCATTCTACTGGATCTGGCGGCCCTACATGTGGTGTGTGCCGCATCGCCATTTCTGGAGCCATAGCCTGGTTGTTGCGCCGCTGCTGAAATTAATCTACTTCTATGCGATCTGCCTTATGCTCTTTCTTGGCGGTGCGTGGCTGCTCGGCCTGGCGGGTATGATCGTGCCGGATTATCATATGCATGCCACACAGCTCTTGCTGGCGGCGATTGTGGCACATCCAGCCGAGGCGCTGGCTTTTCTGGCCGGCTTTATCACCGGCAGCGCCGCGCACACAATTGCCGACTGGCTGGTGACGGGTGGGAAGCGCTTTTTGCGGCTGTTTGGTATTCGGATTACGCGGGATTATCGCAACCATGATCGCTGGCGGCCGCGTTCGCGTGCCTGATGCATCCAACCCGGGGGAGGGCTCATGCAACCGGTTGAACCACAGACACTGGCCAATCTGCTGGCCATGCCCGAGGGGGATCAGCTTGCGTTTGTGCGGGGTGGGTTTCGCCCCGATGCGCTTGCCGAAACACTGGCGGCGCTGGCCAATGCGCAGGGTGGTATCGTGCTGATCGGCATCGGGCGCGGCCGGCGGCTCGAAGGGGTTGCCGATATCGACGCCGCCCGTGAAGCAACCCTCGACGCTGCCCTGGCCTGTACGCCACCACTGGCTCTGCCGCTGCCGGTCGTTGTGCGCCACGACGAGGTCGATCTGCTGCTGGTAACGGTTCCCGCCGGCCTGCCGCATGTCTATAGTGTGCGCGGGAAGTATCTGCGCCGCGAGGGAGCCGCCGATCTGCCGATCGCGCCTGATGCACTGCGCCGCCTGCTGCTCGATCGCGGCGCAACCAGCTGGGATCGCCAGCCGGTGTTCGGCGCGACCGCCACCGACATGGATACGGTGCGGGTCGGGGCGTATGCCCGCCGGGTTGGGCCGGCCGCCGAGGCGGATCTGACCGGATTTCTGCTGCGGCGCGGCTGCCTGGTGCGCCATGAAGATGGTGCCCTGTTGCCGACGAATGCCGGTATGTTGCTGTTTGCCGGCGATGTCGAGCGCTACTTCCCACAGTGTGAAATTACACTGGTGCGTTACCGTGGCCGCGAGATGAGCGATGAATTCCTGCGCGAGGATATTCGCGATACCCTGCCCGAGGCTGTGCGTCGCGCCGAGATCTGGCTTTCCGAGCATATGCGGCGCGGCAGCCGCATGGTAGGCCTCGAACGCCACGACTGGGTGCAATTCCCACAGGGTGCCGTGCGCGAGGCGCTTGTCAATGCGGTGGCGCACCGCGATTATACGATTCGCGGCGAAGGGATCCGGATCGCGCTGTTTGGTGATCGGCTCGAATGTTATTCGCCCGGTCGGCTGCCCGGCCATATCACACTGCAGAATATCGTCGCCGAGCGCTATTCGCGCAACGAAACTCTAGTGCAGGTGCTGGCCGATTTCGGCCTGATCGAGCGCCTCGGCTACGGCATCGATCGTATGGTGCGCCAGATGGCCGATGCCGGCCTGCCGCCGCCCGATCTGCGCGAAACGGCGGCCGGCTTCCTGGTGACGCTGCGCGGCCATACAGGCGATGATCGCCATGATGCTGCTGGAGTTGATGTGAGCGAATGGCGACGCCAGGGGCTGAACGAACGCCAGATCGCCGCCATGATCTACCTGGCCGAACAGCGGCGCATCAGCAACCGCGAACTCCAGGAGCTCGCCACCGATGTCTCGGCTGAGACGATCCGCCGCGATCTGGCCGATCTGGTTGAACGTGGCTTACTGCTGCGGGTGGGTGATAAACGTGGTGCGTACTATATCTTGAAGTGACCACACACGCGATGCGCTGGGCGTCGCGTGTGTGATCGGTGGTGAGCGTTATTCGAGGCCACGCAGATGGGCGTGATCATTATGGGCGGCCAGATGCCATTCCTGGCGGCCGTCGCGCTCGGTGACATGCCGCCAGTGCGTAATTGCTGTGTTGCGCACATGGAATGAGTTGCGGGTGCGTGCCTGTGGCCCGAGTTGCAGCATATAGAGGAATGATACCTCGATTACGCCGCCATGACACACGATCGCGATCTTTTTGCCCGGGTGGCGGTTGATGATCTGTTCGAATGCCAGCGAGACCCGAAACTGAAATGAAGCCCAGCTTTCGCCTTCGGGGGCGAGCGGTGTAAAGAGCTCGCTGAAAAAACTGCTAAACCCGCCGAACCGCTCGCGTGCTTCGTTCACCGTCATGCCGTCGGCGAGGCCGGGGCGAATCTCGTGGAGTTCGTCATCCCAATGGATCGGCAGATCAAGGGCCCGCCCGACATGCTCGGCCGTCTGTCGGGCGCGTAGCAGGGTGCTGGCATACAAGACATCAATGGCGATCTCGCCTTCGGCCAGGCGTTGTTCGAGCGCACGAGCCTGTGAGAAGCCGCGTTCGGTCAGGCCGCGGCAGCCGCGCATTCCACCAATAATCGGTTCGACATTCGAATGGGCCTCGCCATGGCGGATCAGGTAGAGCTCGGTGGTCATGGTGTCTCCTTCATACTCAGGTCGTAATGATCGGGTGTTGGTTGGCACCACGACGCACCCAGCTGCGCTGCTGCATGCGGCTGTCGTGGCAGCCTGTGGCATATGTGATCGGTGGCGCTACGCTGGCATGCGCCGGCGAATGGCGATGGCAAATAGCACGCGCCATACCACCAGTATCGCAAGTACCGTCAGAAAGGTAACGATTGCGAACGAGAGAGGGATGCTGCGCTGAAGCAAGAGCGCCCGCAGCCCAAGGCCAATCGGGCAGCCGAGTAGCCAGGCCAGCACGGTGCGGGCGGCAAGCGCTGCCGGTCGATCATGGAGATCGCTGCGGAAGGCTCCGACCCATGGTGCTGCGAACAGCCAGCCGGCTAAAAATGGTGCAGCGGTGAATGCGATCTGGGTGATGGTGTCGAGCCCGGTCGCCTGGTGATGGCTTGCGCGGCCGATGGCGGCAAAGATCATCAGCCCGAGCAGATCGCCGGCGACCAGCAGCGCCACCCGGTTGCCGGTGGATACCTGGCGTGCCGTCTCTTGTGTCATGCGTTGCTCCTCAGGGTGATAATCGTTGCTTCGGGTGGGCAGAGCAGCCGTAGTGGTGCGCCGGCAATACCGCGCGACACATAGACACTGGTCGCGCCGACGCGATATTCGCCGATCACATAGCGCCGGCCGTAACGCGGCAGCGAAAACGGCCCGAGCAACGGTAGCCGTAGATGGCCGCCATGGGTATGCCCCGATAGTTGCAGGCCAACCCCGAGCTGCGCCGCTTCATCGGCAACATCAGGGGCATGTGCCAGCAGAATGGTAAAGGCATCGGCCGGGATCTCGGCCAGCGCCGCGACCGGATCGTGCAGATCGAACCAGATGTCGTCGACACCGGCGAGCCAGAAATCCGTGTTGTTCCAGTGCAACCGGCGGTGTTCGTTCAGAAGCAACGGCACGCCGACCAGATCAAGCGCTGCGGCAAGATCCGGCATCCCTTCGTCGTGGTCGTGATTACCGGGAACCGCATAAACGCCAAGTGGCGCGGCAATACCACGCAGGAGTGCGCCAACCTGCGGGATCGCATGGGCAAAATTGACGAAATCACCCGTCAGGACGATCAGATCCGGCTGTTCGCGGTGGAATTCGGCGACTGCCCAGCGCAGGTTTTCGTGGGCATAGCGGAACCCCAGGTGCATATCGCTGATATGGCCGATACGCAGCCCATCGAGTGTTGCCGGCAGCCGTGGTGGGCGTAGTGTGATCCGTTCGAGAATGGGGCGGGTTGGTTCGCCGATCGCCATATGGCCCAGGCCAAGTAGCCCGAGCAGCCCGATCCCGGCGGCAAATCGCCAGCCGAAATGCTGTAATCCCGCTAACCCGATGAGTGCCCCACTTGCAGTGGCCGCCACCCAGCTACGGTTGACATGCAGATTGATGGGCCGCATTGCCCGTGGTGTATGCCGCAGACGAAAGCGCTGCGGTAATGGCCAGCGCCTGCGCCGCGACGGTCGGTGCCGGGCGACGCTGCGCGATTCTGCCGATTGTTCTATCGTGATTGTTGGATGCATAAACCTCTGTACTACCGAAACCTCAGTGCAACCCCGGCCGGCGCGATCGCATGGATCCCCCCCGTTCCCATCGGCCCGCCAGGCCTGCATGCTATACTACCAGCGATATCGGGCAGTTATGATGCCGATACACATGGATCGCAACGACTTTCACAATCGCTGAGTCTATTATATGGCTAAACGTCCTTCACAGGTACCAGAAGATTTTGCCTATACCGGTGCGACGATCGTCCAACGGCGGCCGGCGGTGCGGCGGCGCTGGCGTCCGCTGGTTCGCAGTATGCTGCTCGTGCTGGCCGGTATGGTTACGGCGGCCTTCGTGCTGGGGTATGTTGCAATCAACCGGTTTAGCGCGCCGCTGGTGTTGCGTGATGCTCGCCCGGCGGCACCGCCGGCCTCGCTGCTTGGTGGCGTCAATATCCTGCTGATCGGTATTGATGCACGCGCCGGCGCGCCGCAAGAGGGGGTACGTAGCGATACCTTGATTGTGATGCGGATCGAGCCGATACCACGGCAGATCAGTATGCTTTCGATACCGCGTGATACACGCACCGCGATCCGCGATCTCGGTGAACGCAAGATCAATGCTGCCTATTCGTATGGCTATGGTGCTGCGGCGCTCTTGTATGGCGAAGGAACCACCGCCGAACAGGGGGGCATGGCATTGGCTGCCGAGACGGTCGAAGAGTTGCTCGGTCTGCGTATCGATGCGACCCTGCAGATCAACTTCGAAGGGTTTGCTGCGATTATCGATGCCATTGGCGGTATTACGGTCGATGTGCCGCGCCGCATCGTTGATAATGCCTACCCGACACCCGATTTCGGCACCATGCGGGTGGAGTTTGAAGCCGGCCCACAGCGCATGGATGGTGCAACCGCGCTGATCTATGCGCGCACGCGCCATGCCGATAGTGATTTCGGTCGCTCCGAACGACAGCAACAGGTTATTCGGGCGATCGTTGCCGAACTGCGCGCCCGTGGGCCGATCGATCAAGTGCGCGCCTTCAATATGCTGTACACCACCCTGCCCGGTACACTCGCTACCACGCTGCCACTGGCGCGGCTCGATACTATTCTGGCGCTTGCCTGGCTGGCGGCCGGGTTCGACCCCGACACGATCGGCCGTTACCAGATCTCGCCCGAATCAGTACCAGTTTTTCGTGAAGAAGGCTCGGATCTGATCTGGGATCCGGTGGGGGTGCGCGATCTGGTCGAGCGCTTCCTTGCCGGCCCGAGCGAATCCCAGGAACAGGCCCGCATCCAGGTGCTCAATGGCACCGGTGTCGCCGGCCTGGCCCGCCAGGTTACCGAACAGTTGCAGGATGCCGGCTTCAACCTGCTGGCACCTGGTGATGCCCCTGAAGATGTGGTTGAGCGATCGGTGATCTACGACACGACCGGTAACCCGCATACAAGCCGTCGGCTTGCCGAACTGCTCGGTTTCGAATTGCGCCGTGGTCCACCACCCGCAGGGGTTGCCGACCAGGCCGAGATCATCGTCATCCTTGGGCAAGATGCCGTGCCATAGCAGCCGAGCCTGCCGATGGCCTCTCGATGAAGCGGGGCGTGGTTATGCGCGATAATCCTTCAGCTTACCCCGGTCGCCCGATCACCCGGCCATCGATCATGCAACGCCTGCGATACTGGTTGCTTGAGCCTTCGCCTCGGATCACGGCTGTCGATCAACGCCGGCAGGCGACCCTGCTCAGCGGGCTGATCCTGGGGATGATGGCCCTGGCATTGCTGGCCGAGGCCGGTGCCGTTCTGTTTATCGATTGGTCAACCTACACCGGCTACTACCAGACGATCGCAGCAGTGTTGAGCCTTGCGCTGGTCTATGGCATCAGCCGTACGCGCCATACCCAACTGGCCGCGATTCTGACGGTAATCAGTGTATCAGTGGCGATCTTCGGGGCTGGATGGAGCGAGCCGCGTGGTGTGCTGGGGGGATTCCTCGATTTTCTCATCCTCCCGCTGTGGCTCGGCAGCCTCTTCATCGATCTGAGAAAACTGCCGTTGCTGGTCGCCGCCGTTCTTGCGGGTGTGCTGCTCTCCCCCCTCACACCCCCTGCCGTTCGCATGCTTGATGTGCTGGTTGGCCCGTTCACGTTTCTGCTCACAACTTCGATCCTCCTGCTGATCATCACCCGGCACCGCAACCGCCTCGAACAGGATCGGCAGGCAGAGTTGTCGGCCAACGAGCAGCGTAGCCGCCGCGAGGCTGCCCGTGCCGATGCGCTGCTGCATGCTGCCGAGCGTTTTAATGCGCAACTCGATCAGGATGCCATGCTGATGGTGATTGGGGAAGAAACAGCCCGCGCCCTGAACACCACCACGGTACTCGTCATGTTGCATGATCCGGAACAAGACACGCTGTCGATTGCTGCGGGAATCGGCTTTTCGCCCGCAACCATCAGCACCATGCGGTCGGTGCCGACACCACTGTACCGGCAGTTTGTTGCCGAGTTCGGCTCGGTCTTTGCACTCCCCGATCTGCATGCAGTCGAACAACTGACCCATCTGCTGCCGTTTCAGGTTGCCGGGATTCGCTCACTCGCCGCAGCGTCGATGGAGTATGAGCGGGCATTGATCGGCAGTATCGTGGTGCTCGCCATCGATCAGCCGCGCGATTTCTCGCGCGATGATCTTTTGTTGTTGCAGGGGCTGGCTGCACAGGCGGCGCTGGGATTAGTGAATACCCGGCTGTACAAAGATAATCGGCGGCGGCTTGAGCAACTGCAGGCGTTGCGTGCGATCGAAATCGCCATCACGACCAACCGCAATCTGCGCGAGAATCTCGAACTGCTGCTCGAAAAGATCAGCGAGCAGTTGCAGGTCGATGCCGCCGTCTTCCTGCTGCTCGACACGCGGCGGTATCTGTTGCAGTTTGCTGCGAGCCGTGGTTTCATCACCCATTCGCTCCGCTTCACCGAATTGCATATCGGCGAAGGCATGGCCGGCCGCGCCGTGCTCGAACAGCGCATCATCCATATTCACGATTTGCGCGAAGATCCTCAGCAACTGGCATCTGCTCCCGATCTCTGGCAAGAAGAGTTCGTCAGTTATTATGCCGTACCACTGATTGCCCAGGGGTATGTGAAAGGGGTGCTTGAGATCTTTCACCGATCCCTTTTGCATGCCGACGATGAGTGGCTCCGCTTCCTCGAAGCGCTTGCCGATCAGGCGGCGATTGCGATCGAGAATACTACCCTGTTCGAGGATCTGCAGCGTGCCAACGACGAACTGTCGCAGGCATACGACTCCACCATCGAAGGGTGGTCGCGGGCGCTGGATCTGCGTGACCACGAGACGGAAGGGCATACACAGCGTGTCACGATGATGACATTGAACCTTGCCCGGGCGCTCGGGATCGACGAAACGGGCCTGGTGCATATTCGTCGCGGTGCGCTGCTGCACGATATCGGCAAGATGGGGGTGCCGGATCATATTCTGCTGAAACCGGGCAAGCTCAGTGATCAAGAACGCAGCATCATGCAGCGGCATCCGGTCTATGCCTACGAGCTGCTTGCGCCGATCGCGTATCTGCGGCCGGCACTCGATATTCCCTACTGCCACCACGAAAAATGGGATGGCAGTGGGTATCCGCGTGGCCTGAAGGGCGAGCAGATCCCGTTTGCCGCCCGGCTCTTTGCCGTGGTGGATGTGTGGGATGCCCTCTGCTCCGATCGCCCGTATCGCAAAGGATGGCCGCTCGATCAGGTGCTTGACCATCTGCGCGCCGAAACGGGCAGCCACTTCGATCCGCGGGTCGTGGCGGCATTTATGCGGATGATCGAGCCCCCCGACGGCTAAGGGTATCCGGTTGGCCTTGCAAGGCAGCGTGCGATTGGTTGCTGCTATACTATAATCATAGACAGCGATAAGTGCTTCCTGCACGCCATACCCTGTGGGTACAGTCGTTCGACTATTGTGTATCGGCAGATCCCCGCTGACAACCGGTATCGTGGAAAGAGCATCACTGCTATGGCTGAACCACCCGCACCTCCGTTCACGACCGTTCTGGCACATCATGCCGCTGATCCATTCCGCCTGCTGGTTGAGTCGGTACGCGATTATGCGATCTATATGATCGATCCGGCCGGCCATGTGGTGAGCTGGAATCCAGGGGCCGAACGGATCTATGGCTACAGCGCCGCCGAGATTGTTGGTCGTCCGTTCCATGCCTTCTACCCCTCGGATGATATTGCCGCCGGCGTACCCCAGCAGGCGCAGCAGTCTGCCCGTGAGCACGGGGCATGCACCCAGGAAGGGCTGCGCATGCGCCGCGACGGCAGTATGTTCTGCGCGGTGGTCACGATCTCGAATCTGCACGATTATTTCGGTAATCACGCCGGCTTCAGCGTCGTGACGCGCGACGTGACCGAACGGCGGCGGATCGAGGCGGCGGTGCGCCGCGAGCGTGATGTCTCCGAGGCGATCCTCAACAGCCTGCCGGGTATCTACTATATGTATGATGAAACCGGGCGGTTTGTGCGCTGGAATCGTCAGTTCGAGATCGTGACGGAATATTCGGCGGAAGAGATTGCCCGCTTGCATCCGCTGGATCTCTTCGATGGCGATGATCGTCAGTTGCTCGAACAGCGGATCGCCAGTGTCTTCCAGGATGGTGCCGCCGATGTCGAGGCGCTCTTTGTGACGAAGAGCGGTCGGCGGATCCCGTACTATTTTACCGGCGCACGTGCCGAGATCGATGGTCGGCTCTATCTGCTCGGTATGGGTATCGATATCACGACCCGTAAGGAGGCTGAGGCGGCGTATCGTGCGACGACCGAGTATCTGCGGCTGGCGACGCAGGCCGCGAATGTTGGCCTCTGGAGCTGGGAAATCCAAACCAACGAGGCATTCTATTCGGCTGAGTGGAAGCGTCAGATCGGCTACGAAGACCACGAGATCGGCAACACCCTGTACGATTGGCAGCAGCGGGTGCATCCCGATGATATCGATGCGGCCGTGGCCGGCCTGCAGGCGTATGTCGCCAATCCGGCCCGCAGATACTCGGCCGAATTCCGTATTCGCCACCGCGATGGCTCATACCGCTGGATTCTTTCGCAGGGATCACTGCTCTACGACGAGCAGGGTGTACCGGTGCGGATGCTTGGTTCGCATGTTGATGTGACCGACCAGCGCCGCATCGAACAGCAGTTGCACCAGGCGCAAAAGATGGAGGCGATCGGCCAGCTGGCCGCCGGGATCGCACACGATTTCAACAACCTGCTGACGGTGATCAATGGGTATAGTGATCTGCTGCTCGGCAGTGTTCCAGCCAGTGATCCCACCCACGAACTCCTCCACGAAATTGTGCATGCCGGCGAACGCGCTGCTTACCTGACGCACCAGCTCCTCTCGTTCAGCCGGCAGCAGGTGCTCGAACCGCAGGTGCTGAATCTGAATACGGTTATCGATGGGGTCGAGAAGCTGTTGCAACGGCTGATCGATGAGCATATTCTGCTGATCACCCGCCTCAAGCCGAATCTGGGCATGGTCAAGGCTGATGCAGGCCAGATCGAGCAGCTGCTCATTAATCTGGCCGTCAATGCCCGCGATGCCATGCCGCAGGGTGGGCACCTGACGATCGAGACCCAGCATGTGACACTTGATGAGATCTACTGTCGGGCTTTTTCCGATCTGAAACCGGGGGAATATGTGTTGCTGGCCGTCAGCGATACCGGCCATGGGATGGATGAAGCCACCCAGGCGCGGATCTTCGAACCCTTTTTTACGACCAAATCGCGTGGCAAGGGTACCGGTCTGGGGCTGGCGACCGTGCATGGCATCGTCAAGCAGTCGCATGGGCATATTGCGGTCTATAGCGAGCTTGGCCATGGTACGGTGTTTAAAGTCTATCTGCCGCTGGTGGCGCAGCTGCCGTCGGCTATTCGGCCACGCCCGCCGTTAGTGGCAACGTTCTATGGATCCGAGACGATCTTGCTCGTCGAGGATGACGATGCCGTGCGTGGCCTGGCGAAATACATCCTTGCCGGTTATGGCTATTCTGTCTTCGATGTACCGAATGGTGCGGCGGCACTACAGATCGTCACCGAGATGCAGCAGCCGATTCAGCTGCTGATCTCGGATGTCGTCATGCCGCATCTCGGCGGGCGCGCGCTGGCCGAGCAGATCACGGCGATCTACCCCGATTGCAAGGTTCTGTTCCTCTCGGGGTATACCGACGAAGCCATCATCCACCATGGGGTGATCGATCGCGATGTCGCCTTCCTGCAGAAGCCGTTTACCCCAACAGTGCTGGCACAGAAGGTGCGCATGCTGCTCGATCAGCCGCCTATGGCATGATGTGCCGCCTGCCAGTGCGCCAGATCGTGTGGCTGGTTCAGATTGAAGAACGATACCCCTGCCGGGTCATAAGGTTGCCATGCCTCGGCCGTGATGAACCGGGTATCAATCGTTTCGAGCAGGCCGATCATGCTGCGCATGCCTGCCGCGAGGCGCGCCTCGATCGCCGGCAGAATGTCGCGGCGATAGCGCGCCATAAGCGGTTCGGCTGCGGGCATGCCGGCAATCGGGTGATCGGTGCGCCGCAGCGGTACTAAGGCATCAGCCGGGCATGGGTATTCGATCAGGAAGGTGAGCAACGCCGGCTGGATCGACGGCATATCGCAGGCAAGCACCATGGCATACGGCTGCTCGATAGCTGCCAGCCCACTAGCCAGCCCGCCGAGCGGCCCGCTGCCGGGGTAGGCATCCGGCACCAGTCGCACCGGCAGCTGTTGCCATGCCTGTGGATCGTTCAAAACCACAACACATTCGTGGCAGTGCGCCATGCCCAGAGCCACGATTCGCTCAAGCAGCATCGGCCCGGTTGGGCCCCATAGTCTCAACCGACGCTTGTCGCGCCCCATGCGCGAACTGGCTCCACCGGCCACGATAATACAGCTGGTCATTGCCTTGCCCTCGTCGGTGCGCCTGCCGGGCGGCTCAGGCCATTGCCGTATGCCGCGCTTATCGATCGCGGCGCTGCACATGGGTGGCCGCATTGCCATAGAGCGTATAGAACAGGCCGAGCACATTATTATGGCGTTCGAGGAATTCGCGCCGTAGATCGAGCAGCAGTTCGCCGGCACCGACACCACCCGCCGCAAAGCGCCGTACAAACTCCTCGCCGAAAGCGAGGGCAAAGAAGAGCGACGTATCCTCTTCGGTGCCGATCACGCAGCGTGCCCCACGTGCCAGCATATGCAGCACAACCCCGCGCATGAGATCCGGATCCCATACCGCACTTCCGGCCGAATTGAGCAGCATCAGTGGTGCCTGCACCAGTGGCGGCCGGTGTGTGGGCGTCAGAACCTCCAGCTCCTCAAGAGTTGCTGCCGCTGTGCCGAACCCGATCTGCTCCATCGTCATACGGCAGACGAAATAGTCGATCAGCTGCGGGTCGGCCGGATCGGCCAGCCAGGCATACAACTCGGCCGGGCTTTCACAATACTGCAACTGTACACCGGGGAGCGTGCCGATCGCCGTGGTATGCCGCTGGATCCTGTCGGCCTCTGCGCTGTCGGCTACGATCTGCTCCAGGCCGCGATCAAGGCAGAGCCGCAGCGGCAGTTCGCCATCAACAACGATCGCTGCTTCGCTTGGTGCACGGCTGATCCGCTGGCCGATCACATGGCGGAATCCCCAGAACGCATCAGGCTCGACTGCGCGCAGATCGAGCAGATCGCGATCGTACAGCAGCGCCCATAAAAAGCGGAACCGATCACTCTCGATCTCGATCGTCAGCAGGTTCTCTTGCGAAAGCCGCCGTAGTCGATCGCCAAGCAGCCGCGTCTGTTCGTCGGCTCCCGGCCCATAGAAGAGCGCCTGGTAGAGCCCATAGCCGAATTCGGCGAGCCGGCCGAGTGCCGTACGATGCGCCGCTTCGCTGATCCGCAGATCAGGGCGCTGGTACAGGTATTGGTTCTCGTCACGCATAAAGATCACATCGCGCAGTGTCTGGTGGCCGCGCTCAAGCAGGGTACGCAGTTCGGCCCGACTGATCGCCAGCCGTGCCCGCAGCTCTTCGCCATCGGCACGTAGCGTGGCATCGAACCCGCTTCCGGCCCGCTGGATCGAAAGCTGCACCAGGCGTCGCTCGCGCTGGACATGCACCTGGCTGCTGCCGAAGAGGGTTACGGCCAGCCCGAGTGGGTTGTGCCGCTGCAGCATCGCGTCACGCCGCATGTCGCGCAGCAGAGCACCGGTCGTCACACCGCCTGCCGCCAATCGCCGCAGATACCCAAGCAGGAATGGCGTGCTGAATGCGCGTGGCAGATCGACGGTGAGCCCCAGCACATTCCGTACCCCACGGCGTGCCAGGAATGCGGCGATTCCACCGCCAAGCGATGGCGACGGCAGCAGCGAGAGTGGTGTGCTCAGTGCTACGAATGGTGCCTGTACCAGGGGTGGGTGGGTATTTGGGATGATCGCGCGCAGTTCGTCGACTGTGATCTGTTCGGTGCCGATACCGAGCCGCCCACCATCGCCACGGCAGCAGATATACACGAGTTGCTGCGCCGAATCGGGTGTCCCGAGAAGCTGCTGGAGTTCGGCAAGCGTTGAGCCGGGTGTTAGTGTTACGCCGGGGAACGCATCGAGTGTGTCGCGCTGGGATGCGACGGCATGCGAGCCGGGGCTCTGATCAAGTGCAGGGTCGAAGATTGCACCAACCAGCAGTTGATTGCGAACGGTAATCGTCGGCCGTGCGGCGGCGGCGGCAAAGATCGGCGGCACCTGCTCGATCAGATGCGCCATGCCCCAGAACCCCTCCACATCAATCGCGGTCGCCTCAAACGGGTCACGGTCATAGAGCAGCGCCCACGGGAACATAAACTCATCGTCGGCCACATGCACATGCACCTGTTCAGTGCCGATTCGGTTGCGCAACCGCTCGCCGAGCCGGTTGGCCTCGGTGGTGCTGCCCGGAGCATAGAACAAGCGCTGATACAGGTAATACCCTAACCGCGCCAGAATGCCCACTGCTGCCTGATAGATCGTTTCCGGTACGGTCGATTCATCCCAATCATACCAGCCGCCGGCTGGCGCGGCCATCCGCACCACCTGTTCGCTCAGAATCCGCCGTGCATACACAATCAGATCAACGATCTGTGCCTCGCTGAGATCAAGCAGGGCACGAGTCTCGGTTTCGCCTTCGCGCAGCACCATCGTATAGCCACCGGCTGTTCGCTCGATCTGCAGCATCACCGCTGCCCCGGTTACGACCGGCTGGGTACGTGGCTCCTGGGTGCGCAGCCGCAGGCTCACCTGCCGCACTACCCGGTTGCCGGCGATAAAGATCGCCGTTACACCGCCGACACCGGCACGCCGGGCTTCGAAGGTGAAACTGGCGACCATCGACGGCCCGAAACGTGGAATGACCAGCGAGCTGTCGTCACCACCATACAGGGTCAGATGTTCGGTTGAGAGGAGCGCGATCAGTTCGGCGTCATTCGAATCGGCCGGCAGCGCGGCAAAGAGATCGCCGACATCGACCGTCGCCCATGCGCCGTCACGTGGTGTGCCAACATCCCACATCATCGTGTAGGTGCGGCCCGGCTGGAGTTGTGCGCCGGGCATCATGCCGTCGATCCAGATATTGGCAACCCGCCGATCTTCGACAATCGGCAGCGGCGGGCTGATGTCGGTGGCTGCCTCGGTTGGTGCGACCACATCCGGAATACCGGTAACCTCCGCCGTCGCACTGAGTTCAAACAGACGCCCATCGGGTGCCCGCGAATAGAGCACCGGCACGCCCCAATCGGCGCGGCCAAGCCCGCTGGTGAGCACCACCGCCTTGCGCCCTTCGGTCATGCAGGCCTCAAGTGGCAGGCCACCCGCCAGGGCGCGGTAAAACTCCTCGGCAAAGACACGTGTCGCCTCGCTGGTGGCGCGAAACTGCTGTGCAATCACTGCCGGTATCTGTGCCCGCACCAGCGCCGGTGCCAGGCTACGGAACGGGTCGGTCGAAAGTCGGCCGCTCTCACAGGCGTTGAGCACAATCAGCCGCACCGGGCTGCGATCAAGAATGACGGCGAGGGCGCCGGCACTGATTGGTGCCACATCTCCCTGATCGTCTTCGAAGCGTAGTTGCGCTGCTCGCCCATCGACACTCGATTGCCCATGGCCGACGAAATGCCATACATGGTAGGCCGGGCGTTCGCGCAGGTGGCGCTGCAACTTCTGCGCCGTCAGATGCGGCTCGATCGTCACCTGCACATCAAGGCCGGGGGCGTTGAATGCCGCTGCGACGATCTGGAGCTCGCGTTCGACATCGACATGCGGTGGGGTCTGGGCGGCGCTGAGCAGCACGCGCAATGGTGGGTTGGCCAGCAGGCGCGGCGGTGGCGTGAGCTGCGGCATGTAACGCACAATCGGCGCCGATCCCAATGTCAGGCGCTGTCCGTTCGGATCACACAGGAATTCCCAGGGTAGTGCGGCCACATCGGTTTCGCCGGGCGCGATCCGTAACCGCAGCCGGAGCGCCTGGCGTGCGCCGAGCCGGTTGAGATTACTGATCAGGCATTCCTTGATCTGATCGCGGAAGAGTGCGCTATAGAGCATGCCGCCGAGTTGTTCGAGGGTCGCTTCGTCGGTGCTGAAACCATGCAGGCGCTCGATGAGTTGCTGAAAGACGAGGTCGGCTGGGATGCGCAACGCACCCTGTGCATCACCGGCCGGTGAACGCACACTGATCGGGAACGAGCGGCCACGCCGTTCCTGGATATCAATCTCGAAATCAAGAAATTCATCAATCATGGCGTTGTAGGGGGCGCACCTGGCGGTATACACCGCGCAGGAGCATCCTGCTATGGGATCGAAACGCCGTGCCATCACCAGATCAGCGGGTATAGAGATCACCCAGCAGCAGATCGAATGTATCCTGGAACGACCAGATCACCATCCCCGAGGTGCGCATGTTGCGCAGCAGATCGCGTGCCTGCCCGAGATCGCGGCGCAGATCCTCGTTGCTGCGCGTCGTGTCGGGCCCGGTCGGAAAGCCGATTTCGGTCACGACAACCGGCTTCTGCAGGCCCAGCGCCTGAAGTTCGTCGATCGATCGCCGCAGGTCGCCGGGGAACCCCTGGCCATAGTACCAGTGCGCTTCATATCGGCCGCTATGATACGGCTCGTTGTCATAATAGTGGAAGCTATAGAAATCGACAACATCGGCCATGCGCAGCTCGGATTCAATCGGTTCGAAGTAGCTCTTGGCAAAGGCCATGCCGACGGTGGTGAGGCGTGTGGGATCAATGCGCTTCACTTCATCGTGTACCGCCTGTACAAACAGTTGTCGCTCGACAGCCAGTGGGAAGCAGCCCGGGAAATCGGCGTTATCCCAATCCCAGCAACGGATATCAACCGGGCTGCCGATGTCGGGTTCGTTGAAGAGATCCCAGGCCAGAATACCCGGTTTGCCGGCATAATGCGCAACGACCGGCCGCACATGCAGTTCAAAGGCGCGTTCGTAGAATTCGGCGGCAAACTGATCCTGCGGGTATTCGATCAACAGCACCGGGATGACATACATACCGCGCTGGTTGGCGGCGGCGATCAGCGCATCGAGATGTTCGATCGCGATCCCTTTGTCGTCGCCGCTCCCAATCGGTGCGCCGCCACCAAAGACATAGAAATTAAGGAAGACCCGCAGCGTATTGACACCATGCTGCTGCAGGCGATCGAAATCAGCCTCGATCGGTGCCATGTCCCATGGGCAGCGCGGATCTGCACCGAACTGCAGTGTCCAGCAGGTATTTGGGTCCACTCCGGTGGCCCGTACATAGTTGACACCACGTACTTCGAAGTTGCGCCCACCCGCTCTGAGCCGCTCGCCGTCGGCGTAAACCGGCGCTAATGGGCCGCCCGATTCGTCCGGCAACAGGCTGCAGCCGGTCAACATCAGGATGAACAGCAGCCGAGCCGTCAGCAGGTAGGTGTTTTGTCTCATGGCTGTATCGTAGGGGTATTGGCACGGATCTGCAGATCGTCGAACAGTGCGGTGCTTGCTGCCGTGCCGGCAATTGCGACCATGCCGAACCGTGGGCTATCGGGCATGTCGCTCACGGTGATCTGTTGTAACAGTGTGTCGTTGACGGCAACAGTTACGGTTGTGGTATCAACACGGGCAACCAGCCGATTGGTCTCGGTTGTTCGAATCGCATCACTGCGACCATCGGCCAGTACCCGTACCACACCGCCGGCATGCTGCTCAACCAGGTAGCTGCCGTTCGCCGGGGTCACACTGAAAATCAGACAGTTGGCGGCATCGAGGAAGCGTAGCAGCAGGCCGGCCCCGGCATCGGCTTCGATCTGCAGCCGCACTGCCAGCGTCGCCTGGGTTGTCGTCAGCGTACGGTAGCTCCAGATGATCCCGATGCCGGGTGATGTGCTGATCTGGTAGCTGTCTCCCTGATACCCGACACTCCAGCCGTTGCCTTGTTCTTCGGCCCAGCCGGATGCCAGGACACCGCCTGCCAGCAGTTCGCCACTCTCGTCGATTGGTGCGGCAACGATCAACTCTTGCGTGGGCACGGCTGGTGTATTCGGCAGCACGGTGGCCGTTGGTTGCGGTGCCGGGGTGCTGCTTGGCACCAGGGTTGGGGCAGTTGTTGCTGTCGGCGGAATGGTGGTTGCCGCAGCAACCGGTGTGGCTGCTGCGCCGGTTGGGCGTGTGGTTGGGGCGGCTTCGGCAGCCGCATCGGTGTTGAGCGTCGGAATTCGTATACCGCTGATCCAGGCCACCAGTGCCGCCACTGCCGTCGCACCGGCAGCACCCAGCAACAACAACAAACGGCGGCGATCTGGTGCGGGTGGTGTTTTGGGCGAGCGCGCCATTGACGGCCTGGCCGGTGTGGTGGCGCGCTGCTGCATGCGTGCTTCCACATCAGCCAGCAGTTCGGCCGTGTCGCGGTAGAACGGGTTGAGATGCTGGATCTGCCGCAATACTGCCGCTGCTTGCATCAACCGCTCGGCAGCGCGGTGCTCCTGGGCGCGATCATACAGTTCGGCAAGATGATCGCGGGGGGCATTGGGCACCGCATCGGCACGCACGGCGTGCGGCGGTGCCCGGCGCGCCGGTGCCGGCCGGCCCAGATTGTAGGCCGTACGGGTTGCGAAATCGCTGAGGGTCGCATATGCCTCGGTAATGCGTCGGCTACGCATTCCGGCATATGCTTGCTCGGCCGGGGCAGCACTGACAAACCGATCCGGATGGTAGCGGGCGATCTCTTTGCGATAGCCGCGTTTGATCTCATCCTGTGTCGCCTGACGCGTCACACCGAGCAGTGCGTAGTAATCGAGTTCCTCAAAATCGTACACGCCGTGCGTCACTCCAGATAATCGCGCAGCTTCTTGCCGAGGCGTGGATGGCGCAATTTGCGTAACGCCTTGACCTCGATCTGCCGGATACGCTCGCGTGTCACACCAAACTCCCGCCCAACCTCTTCAAGGGTTCGGCTATGGCCGTCTTCGAGGCCGAAGCGCAGCTGCAACACACGCCGCTCGCGCTCGGTCAGCTGGTTGAGCACCTGCTCGACCTGTTCGCGCAACATCTGGTGGCTGGCGGCGTCGGAAGGTGCCAGCACCTTCGAATCCTCGATGAAATCACCAAGCTGGCTGTCTTCCTCCTGGCCGACCGGTGTTTCGAGTGAAACCGGCTCCAGTGAAGTCTTGCGAATCGAGCGCACCTTCTCGACCGGAATACCAAGCGCCTTGGAAAGCTCGTCATCGCTCGGCTCGCGGCCCAATTCCTGCAGCATCTTGCGGCTCTCGCGCATCAACCGGTTGATGGTCTCGACCATATGCACCGGAATGCGAATCGTGCGTGCCTGGTCGGCAATCGCTCGCGTGATCGCCTGCCGGATCCACCATGTCGCATACGTCGAGAACTTAAAACCTTTGCGGTAGTCAAACTTCTCGACGGCACGGATCAGGCCGACATTACCTTCCTGGATCAGATCGAGCAGCTGCAGGCCACGCCCGATATACTTCTTGGCAACCGACACCACCAGCCGCAGATTGGCTTCGGTCAGGTATTCACGTGCCAGTTTGCCGGTCTCGATGGCACTTGTCCATTCGCGCCAGAGCTGATCGCGGGCAGCACCGAAGCTGCGCTCGACATCCTCGATCGCCGGCCATTCACCGCTGTTTGCCAGCTGCTGCTGCAGATCAGGCGGCAGCAGGCCAAAGATGACCATCTCGTGGGCAACGGCCTGATCAAAGATTTCGGTTGTTAGTTTGTGCTGGCGAGCCAGTTCGAGGCGGCGCTTCTCGTAGGCCTGGCGCTGTTCGAAACTCAGCCGTTCTTGCAGGCTCAGGATATCACGTGCCGCGCCCGGCAGCAGTGGATCAGGCACCTGCCGTTCGCCAACGGCATAGATCTGCCCGATCGCATCGGCCACAATCGGCCAGTTCTTCTGGAAGCGCAGAAACATCTCAACGCCAATTTCGGGCACATGCTCACGCGTCCAATCGATCCCGCGCTGAGTCTTGTAGCTGCCGAGATATTCCCCAATCTCGATCTTCTGTGCCAGGTCGGTCTCTTGCGAACCGGTGAGCAGCGGTACACGGCCGATTTCGCGCAGATACATCCGCACCGTGTCGTTGACACTGATCCCCTCGACACTTAGATCTTCAATATCGTTGTCATCCTCGAAGAGCGCCTCGACATCCGATCCACCGGTGATGATCTCGTCGCGTGTCGAGATACCAGCCTGCGAAAGCGCCTGCTGGATCTGTTCGAGCTTGTCGAGATCGGTTTCGGGATTCGGAACCAGCGCCAGAATATCACCTTCGGTGACGAAACCACGCTGCTTCCCCAGGGCAATCAGATCCGCGAGACTCTTGATCGCCGAGGTCTCCTCTTCTTCCGGTTCTTCCGTCGCCGTGCGATCCTCCGCTTCGAGATCGTCGGGCAGCAGTTCGTCATCGATGATCTGGTCTTCCTGGTTATCCATGTACTGCCCCCTCAGACCGAATGCAAGGTGTGTAGATCGGCGTAGGTCGAACTTCGCCGCGGCGTCGCGAGTGAGTCGATATACTGGCGCAGCTCAATAATCTGCTCAAGTAGTTCGGCACGCTCGGTTTCTTGCTCGGCGGTGCTGAGCTGTTCACTCAGGCGGCGATTCCAGCGGCGTGCGGTATGCCGCTGAAGGATTGTAGCACATTCCAGCGCATCATTCACATAGCGGTAGGCCTGTGGCTGCGGTGGGCCGCGCTGCAGCAGATCACGCCCATGATCCCGCAGCACCTCATCGCAGGTTTCGATCCAGGCGGCAATATCGGCCGGCTGCTGTTCGAGCCATGCCTTCCAGAGTGCCCGATTCTCGGGGCGTGTCAGGAGCCCGTTGAGCGTCCCTTCGATCAGCGGCTGGAGCAGCGCATACGGCCCGAGGTCGCTGCGCAGCTTCTCTTCAACTGCCGTGCGTGCCGCAGGGTAGCGCAATACCAGGCCGAGCAACGCATCCTCCTGGGTCTGTGCGTTACCCGTCACGCTACGCGGCGCGGCAGAACGGCTGGCAGCAGTGCGCCGCCCGCTTGCCACCGCCGGTGCTGCACTCGGCTTGCCGCCCTGCATGGCCCGCATGATCACCGGTTCCTCAACACTGATTGTGCGTGCGAGCAGCTGGACATAATGTGCCTGTTCGACCGGGCTGGCGATCTGGGCGAAGAGTGGTGCAAGCCGCTCGACAGCCTGAGCTTTGCCACGGCCACTCTGCAGATCGAGATCGCTGGTGAGCGCACGCAGGTAAAACTCCATCGCCGGGAGTGCCTGAGCCACGAGCCGCCGCCAGAGATCCGGATCGGCCTGGATCACCTGATCGGGATCTTTGCCCTGCGGAAGTTCGAGGATCTTGATCTCGATATCATGGCGGCGCTGCCAGCCGGCAATGCCATGGGGCGTGGCAATCGCAATCAGCTCGCCGTCGGCGCCTTCTTGCAGCGCCTGAGCCCCTTTCAGTGTGGCGCGTACACCGGCCGCATCAGCATCGAGCGCCAGGTAGATCGTGTGCGCCAGCTTCTTGACCAACGCGGCATGATCGGGTGTCAGCGCGGTACCGAGCGGGGCAACGACATTCCGGAAGCCGCCCTGGTGCGCCATGATGACATCCACATACCCTTCGACGATGACAGCGGCATCGGTGGTACGGATCGCATCACGTGCCAAATCAAGCCCATAGAGCGTCTTCCCCTTGTCGAACAGGAGCGTCTGTGGCGAATTGAGGTATTTCGGCTGGGTATCACCAAAGGCACGCCCACCAAACGCAATGACTTCCCCTTTGGTATTGCGGATGGGAAAGATCAGGCGGTGCCGAAAGCGATCATAGTAGCCACGCGTTTCGTGGCGGATCGCCAGCCCGGCCGCCTCGATCTCGTCGGCGCTAAAGCTTCGCCGGTTGGTCAGGTAGTTGAGCAATGCCTGCCAATCGTTGGGCGCATAGCCGAGCTGAAACACGCCGACCGTTTCGTCGCTGATTGCCCGCGATACGACATATTCACGCGCCTCGGCACCATGCGCCGAACGTACCAGCATATGATGGAAGAAGGCTGCTGCTGCGGCATTGACCTCTAGCATGCGGGTACGTTGCTGATCGATCTGCTCATCTTCGTCGGTTCGTTCACGTAATTCAATCCCGGCCCGGCGTGCCAGTTGTTCGAGCGCATCGCGAAACTCGATCCCTTCACGCTGCATCACAAAATCGAACACCGTACCGGAAGCCTTGCAGCCATAACAATGAAAACTCTGGGTGTCGGGGTAGACATGAAACGCCGGTGTGCGCTTGTTATCGTGGAACGGGCAGAAGCCGATGAAACTACGGCCGGTTTTGCGCAACGGAACATACGCGCCGATCAGGTCGATGATGTCTATCTTTTCTTTGATTTGTTCGGTCACACTACTCATGATGTTCCTGACCGCAGCGAGGTCGCCCTGCTGCTGGTATTGCCGTTATGCGATCCAGGTGCGCGGCACATACAGATCGTTAAAGACTTTAATAGCGTAGCGATCGGTCATACCGGCGATATAATCGACAACGGCGCGTTCGATCGGTTCGTTGCGTTCGCGATTGATATGCTGTAGCTCTGCCGGTATCTGTTCTGGATGCTTCAGAAAGTGATGGTAGAGCAGATCGATCATCGCACGTACCTTGCCGTCGTCGGCCTTGGCGGCCGAACCGAGATAGATCGTGGTATACATAAACTCTCGCAGCAGATTGGTCGCCGCCAGGATCTCGGGGCTCATGGCCAGCAGCGGCGGATCAGGTGCGGTTGCTTCACCGCTTGCCCACCAGTTGTAGTTGATCAGATCGGCGACCATAGTATCGATCCGTTCGCCGTGGGTCGCGCCGAGCACCGCCAGCGCATCGGCAGGCAGATCGCTTTGGTGCAGCAGGCCGGCCCGCATCGCATCATCGATATCGTGGTTAATATACGCAACTGAGTCGGCGATTTTGATGATCTGCCCTTCGAGAGTCCGTGCGACACCCCAGGCAGTTGCCATGATGTCGCGGCGAGCCTTCGAATGAAGGTAGATTCCCTCGCGTACGTCGTATGTCAGATTGAGGCCTCGTCCGTCGCGTTCGATGACCTCGACGATCCGGCGGCTCTGTTCATTATGGCGAAAACTGTGCCCCTGTGTCTGCGAGAGTGCGGTTTCGCCGGCATGGCCGAACGGGGCATGCCCCAGATCGTGCCCCAGGCCGATTGCTTCGACCAGATCTTCATTCAGGCGTAGTGCACGCGCAACGGTGCGGGCGATCTGCGTTACCTCAAGTGTGTGTGTCAGGCGAGTACGGTAGTGATCGCCGAGTGGTGCGATGAAAACCTGCGTTTTGTGCTTTAAGCGTCGGAATGGTTTCGAATGCAAGATCCGATCCCGATCACGCTGGAACCGGGTACGCATCAGTGACTCAGGCTCGTCGCGTTCCCGCCGGGCGGCATCACTCAGCGCGGCATGCGGCGAGAGGCGCTCGTGTTCGGCGGCTTCGAGCCGGGCACGAATATTGATTGGTGCAGGTGCCACGGCAGATCCCCCTTTCCGGCAGGGTACACAGCAGAGCCGGCACGCGCCGCATGTTGCACGGCCAGGGTACCTGGCATGGAAACATTGCCCACCGTAATGATGGTTATGCTGGTTCGCCTACGGCATGGGGCTCATCGGTGCGTATTGTATGCTGTGTCAGCGCTCGCTGCAATGCGACTACCAGGGCAGCGCACAGGTGGATCACCACAATCGCCTCAAAGTAGATGCGATGACCCATCGGCCCGGCAAGCTCCTGCGCTCGCTGAGTTTCGGTGAAGCAGCTTACAAGATTGAAGGTGCCGTTCACCACTACACACGACTCATACCGTGCAGCGACGAAAGGGGAGAAGAAGTAGATACAGAAACAGACAAACGCCGCCAGCCAGCGCTCTTGCGGCCGCGCAAGGCTCCAGCCGATAAATAACGCCAGCGGCGTAGCAAATACTACCCAGACCAGCGCAGGAATCTGGCCGGCACTATATGGTGGTACGGTTGTGCCGCGTTGGAAGACAGCCCAGATCGCACCGGCACACGCGATGCCAAATATGATCAGGAATGTTCGCAGATCGATCCGTCGTAACGACATGGAATGGCAGCCCTGTTGTTCGGTGATACTGTTGGAAAATTATAGCACACAACGACAGAGCATCCGGATACCGTTCGATATCCGGATGCCCCAATCCATGATGAAGCGGTATGTGCCGGGCCGGCATGTGTGCCTACGCCCCGAAGAAGGAGCGATTCTTGGCGGTGTACGACTCCCACTGCTCAGGAACCGAGTCGTCGGCGAAGATCGCTTCGACCGGGCATTCGGGTTCGCAGGCACCGCAGTCGATGCACTCATCGGGGTTGATGTAGTACTGGTCTTCACCTTCGTAGATACAATCGACCGGGCAAACCGCAACGCACGAGGCGTCTTTGGTTCCAATACATGGCTCGGCAATAATATAGGCCATGGTGTGCTGCTCCTTTGTGCATACGAGAATCCGTCTAGCAACGCCAGCATACCACGACGATTTTCACGAGTCTGCTACTTTTGTTCCACAGTAGTCACCCGGCGACGATCTGCGCCAGCCCTTCGCTGTCGAGCACGATCACCCGG
>CALLZL010000185.1 GCA_937859575.1 uncultured Chloroflexota bacterium | reverse complement strand
CGAATCCACCCGCCGCTACCAGTCCACCCCCGGTTGCCTCTCGGCTTCCGGGGGTGTTTGTTATTTCACGTTACTCCCTGATGTTGGTTGGTATGATAGCGCCATTGCTGGAGCGGCGAGCCGCCCGCGCTTCCAGCGATCCATCGTTGTGACTTCGCTATAGCTAATCGGCAAGAAGCTTCAGGGGGTGGTGTATGTATACCAGACAGGTGTTGATCGCTCTGCTCGTATTAGCTGGTGTGCTGATACCTGCACCAGCTGCCGCTACGCCACGAGTCCGTTGTTTTCCTCAAACCAACCAGTGTATTTCCGGTGTGTTTCTTGATTATTGGGAACAACACGGCGGTCTGGCTGTTTTTGGTTACCCAATTACCCCGGTCATTCCAAACGAGACAGTCGAGTCGATCTGGGTTGGGCCAACCCAATGGTTTGAGCGCGATCGGTTGGAAGACCACGGGGCACAGGGTATTCTTGCCGGACGGCTAGGGGCACATATCCTCGAGGCCGACGGACGATCATGGTACGACTTTCCGCAAGTCTGGAGCGCCGCTGAAGGGTGTGCGTATTTCGAGGTCACGCGCCATAGCCTCTGTGAGCCGTTTCTGAGCTACTGGCGTACGAATGGTGGCCTTGAACGCTTTGGCTATCCGTTGAGTGAGCCGATGACGGAGACAGTGGAGCACTGGACCGGTACGGTGCAATATTTTGAGCGTCGCCGTATGGAACATCATCGTGAGCTCAGTGGTACACCATATGCCGTGCTTCTGGGGCGCCTTGGTGCTGATCTGCTCAGCCGGGTACCGCCAGCACGGTGCGACATAGGGATCGTTGATGAGCTGGTCGATATTGCGGCAACTCTTCCATTTCGTGCCGAGCTTGGTTGCCCGCGCAGTGCGTATCGATCAATACCGGCCTCATTTCAGCGCATGGAGTTCGGCCAGATGATCTGGATGGATCTCGGGGCGGATGGCAGATTTATTTATGTCTCCTTCCCTTCGATCGAGCCAGGGCATCCAACCATCTATGCATGGATTGAAGATACATGGCGCGAAGGGATTGATCCGATCAACTATTTCGCCCCATCAACGAGATCCGATATCTATCCGCCGCAGCGTGGGTTTGGCAAGGCCTGGCAGGTTCTCTTCCGCCGTTCACCCGCCACCCCGGGGTTTGGTGTTGAACCTGAACAGCCGGCACCTGCCACGGTACAGCGTTTTAGCAGCGGCGCATTGATCATCTGGAATGAAGCAACCAATCAGGTGTATGCATTTGGACGCCAACGTAGCGATGTGGCGCAGCGATTTCGTGCATTGCCGCGGCGCTGACGATATACTACCGGGCTACATGGGCAGTGTCAACATCACTTCCGGTGGAGGCTCAAGGGCGATTTGGCATCACGGAATTTGGCGACATACCGACCGGGCTGGAGTTTCTTTACGCCGCATCGGTTTCGTGCTATAACATGAGAAAGTTTGTTTTGACAGGGGCTGGTCGCTCGATCAGCCCCTCTTTTCACTAGTAAACATCTCGATGACTTCTGAATTGCAACCACTCCTCGATGCGCTTGCTGCTCTGGGCCCAGTGGCGGCCATACACGAGCAGCTTGTACGCCCGTCATCCAAACCGCTTCATATTGCACCGGTGATAGGTGCAGCACGCACGCCGCTGGTTGCTGCACTGGCGCAGCTGCATAGCGCACCTATGCTGTATGTTGTGCATACCAGCGAGGCAGCGTTTCGTGCTGCCGAAGATCTTGCCGTCTGGCTTGGGGCCGAACGGGTTGTGCTCTTCCCGGCGGCCGATGCTCTGCCATACGAACATATGTCGCCGGCGGCCGATCTGGTTGTAGGTCGGTTAGGGGTATTGCGACAGCTTGTTGATGCTGCTCAGAGCCCGATGGTTATTGTGGCACCCGTCAAGGCGCTTACGCAGCCGACGTTCAGCCGGGCCGATCTGGCGGCTGCAACGACCCGGATCGAGCGCGGTGATACCTTTGATCTTGATCAACTGGTTGAACGTTGGATCACAATCGGCTACCGGGTAGCGCCGACGGTCGAGGAGCCGGGCGAGATCAACCGTCGCGGCGGGATCATCGATATTTTTCCACCCGGCGACGACATGCCGCTGCGGATCGAGTTTTTTGGTGACGAGATCGACAGCCTGCGGCGATTTGATCCAATCACGCAACGGAGCGAAGCTCAGCTACGTGAGGCAGTGGTTGGCCCGCCACAGGAATTTGCCCTCTGGCGGCGTGATCTGGCGTTGGAGCGGCTACGAGCGATCGATATTTCCCAGCTACGCCGTGAGGCACTGATTGAATGGCAGACCGCCATGGAGCGGATCGAGCATGGCGAGCGGTTTGATGGTCGTTCACTCTTTACCGCATTCTTCCGCATGAACATCGCCGTTGATGATCCCGGCACGACACTCTTTGCGTATCTACGGCCCGGCACACCCATTCTGCTCAGTGATGCGCAGATCCTGGCCTTGCATGTCGCCGAACTGGATCGCCAGGCCGAAGAGCGCCGGCAGATACAGATCGACGCTGGGGAGCTGCCGGCACAATTTCCACGGCCATATCTGCGCTGGAGCGAGCTCATGCGGGCCGCACGACACCTTCAGCTTGTGGTGTTCGACAATAATCCGGCTGACGATATGCATGCCGCGCTGCCGGATCTGCCGGATGCGGCAGCCTTCCCACTGCCCGAAACGTTTTTTCTGCCTGCCGATCACTTTGGCGGCCAGTTGCGCCGGCTGGTTGATGATATCCTGGCACGGTTGGGCGATGGAGAACGGGTCATGGTGGTATCGCCTCAGGTTGCGCGAATCTCCGAGATGATCGATGAGTCTCGTCGGCAACATAGCCTGGTTGCGCCCGACGATCAGGATCGGCTGATGATGATCCACGGCACGCTTGATAGCGGTCTGCGCATTTCACCCCTCGATCAGACACTCTATACCGATACCGAGATCTTTGGCTGGCGGCCACGCCGTGCGCTCACCGAGCGGCGACGGCGGCGTGATCGCAGCGCCGAGGAGCGCGCCGCTTTTCTGCGGGGTCTCAAACCGGGTGATCATGTTGTGCATATTGAACATGGCATCGCGGTATATGACGGACTCGTGCGGCGGACTGTCGGCAAGATCGAGCGTGAATATCTCAATCTGCGCTATGCAGATGGTGATCGGTTATATGTACCTATTGATCAGATTGATAGGGTGTCTCGCTATATTGGTGCGGGTGATGCCGAACCGCAGCTGACGCGCCTTGGCACGCAGGATTGGGAACGCGCCAAGCGCAAGGCACGAGCAGCGGTGCAGGATCTGGCCGATGAGTTGATCCGGCTGTATGCACAGCGCCAGATGAGTGAAGGGTTCGCCTTTAGCCCCGATAACGAGTGGCAGCGTGAATTGGAAGCCTCGTTTCCGTATGTCGAAACCCCTGATCAACTCCATGCCCTGGTGGATGTCAAACATGACATGGAGCTGCTGCAACCAATGGATCGCCTGATATGCGGTGATGTCGGTTTCGGTAAGACGGAAGTGGCGCTACGGGCCGCTTTCAAGGCGGTGCAGGATGGACGCCAGGTTGCAGTGTTGGTGCCGACAACCGTATTGGCGCAGCAGCATTTCGATACCTTTTCGCGTCGAATGGCAGCCTTTCCGGTGAAGGTTGATATGATCTCGCGCTTTCGATCGGCACGTGAACAGAGCGAGATTATTCAGCGGGTGGCGCGTGGTGAGACCGATATTTTGATCGGGACGCACCGGCTGCTCTCGAAGGATATTGTGTTTAAGAATCTCGGCTTACTGGTGATCGATGAAGAACAGCGCTTTGGAGTGCGCCACAAAGAGCGGATCAAGCAGCTACGGGCGAATGTCGATGCGCTGACATTAACAGCGACACCCATCCCACGAACACTCCATATGGCGCTGGCCGGTATTCGTGATCTGAGTGTTATCGATACGCCACCTGAGGATCGGCTGCCGATCAAGACCTATGTACAGCCGTATGAAGATAATCAGGTACGTGAAGCGATCTTGCGTGAACTCGATCGTGACGGTCAGATCTACTTTGTGCATAACCGAGTACACGATATCTATTATGTTGCCGATCGGCTGCGACGGCTGGTACCAGAGGCCGAGATTGCAGTTGGCCATGGTCAGCTTGACGAAAACCAGCTTGAACGAGTAATGATCGAGTTCTTCAGCGGTAAGGCAGACGTACTCGTCTGTACCACGATTATTGAGAGTGGGTTGGATGTGCCGAATGCCAATACGATCATTATCGACGACGCAACGAACTATGGCCTGGCACAGTTGTATCAGTTACGGGGGCGGGTTGGCCGGAGTGCGCAGCGGGCATATGCGTATCTGTTCTACCGCGCTGATAAACCGATGACACCCGAGGCGCATGAACGGTTGCAGGCCATCCAGGAGGCGACCGAACTAGGGGCCGGCTTTCGGATTGCGATGCGCGATCTTGAAATTCGGGGGGCCGGCAACCTATTGGGAGCCGAACAGAGTGGGCATATTGCAGCGGTCGGGTTTGATCTCTATTCGCGTTTGCTCGAACAGGCCGTCAAGAAGCTTAAGGATCAGTTTGCGGCGATCGGCGAGCAGCTACCCGAGCCGACACCCGGTGTTGAGCGCACTGAAATTTCGCCAGCCGAGCTAACGCTACGGCGCAAACACCCGGCTGTGCGCGTCGATGAGAAGGTATTGATCTCACCGCTGGTGACGATCGACTTACCGCTAGATGCGTATCTGCCATTGGAGTATATTCATGATGACCGAGTGCGGTTGTCGGTCTATCAGACCATGGCGACGGCACAAACGCCGCGTGCGGTACGTGAACTGCGGCAGGAGCTCAAAGATCGATTCGGGCCGCTGCCGGCACCGGCCGATGCACTGCTCACATGGCTGCTGATCAAGGCCCTTGCCCTGGTTGCGGGCGTAACATCGGTCGTCACCAGTGACGAGGAGTTTATTGTACGGCTGCCGGAAGGAAGCAGCCATGATCGCGAGAAGCTGCGGCGGCGATTCGGGCGAGATCCGGTCGTTCGCGTTGGGCCTCAGTTCGTCAGGCTCGACCGGCGTGCCACGCAGATGCAGAGTGATACCGATTGGATCGCCAAGCTGATTGGTGTGCTCGATACGCTGGCGCGCTGATTACCTTGCGCTGAGCAGATACATGAGGTAGGCACCGGTTTCATACACCACATAGCGTGCCTGTTCAAGCGCCCCCTGGCGCAGTGGCGAAATCACCGTCGGTGAACCATACGCATTCAGGCCGATATCGCGGGCAATTTTGAGTGCACGCATGGCATGGTATGGATCACTGACCAGCAGCACACTGTCGAAGCCGTTGTTACGGGTAAGCTCAGCGGCATGCTGCAGGCTTGTATAGGTGGTGGTGCCGTGCGCTTCAACCAGGATACTGGTCGCCGGCATGCCACGGTCGACGAGGTATTGGCGTTCCTGCTCGGCAACCGCAAGCGGGTCACCGCGGGCATCACCGGCCGCCAGGATGACAAGGCTCACCATACCACGCCGATAGAGCTCATTGGCGTGATCGAGGCGTGCCTGCAATGCAGGAGCAGTATCACCAACGCTTTCGGCTCCGAGAATGATCACCGCACCAGCCGGGCGTGCTTCTTCGCGCTGAGCCTGGATGATGATCATTATGGCGCTAAAGATATAGATCAGCAGGAATCCGGCGGCGAACATCATCAGGGTGCGCAGAACACCACGCAGTATGTTGAGCATGATACGAGCTTGCATAGTGGCTATTATGTGTGAGATGGCGCTATCGCGCAAGTTACGCAACAGGAGTATCGCATGGGGTCGCGACGTTTTGACTGGCGCTGGGTGGCGCTGATTGTGTTACTGGTGGTTCTGGTGAATCGAGCCAACCTGCCATGGCAGCTGGTGGTAGTGGCGGTGGCGGCCGGTGGTGGGTATCTGTTGCGCGAGGGATGGCGGATCTGGCGACTCTACGGCGGCCAGCCGGCGCGCACCCGAGTTCAGTATTGGCGTGGCCAGCGTTACGAAAGTGGGCCGGCACGCCCCGGGCCGGCTCTACCCGACTGGAGCGGCCTGAAACCGGCTGTGCTCCACCTGATCTTCGGGATGATACTGCTCTTGATCGCACTGGCACTGCTGCTTCAGTCGCTCGGCCTATAAGATGCAGAGAGTTTACGGCAGGTGAATGGTTCCTAATGATACGACCTCACTACCGGCCAGCAGGCTCCTGTCATCAGTCGCAGCACTCTGCGGCAGATCCGCCCGATCCCACCCGGTTTGCCAGGTATAATTGCCGGCCGGCAGGCCGGCGGGCAGATCGATCCCGAAGGTCTCATGCACCAGTTCCCCCGCCTGCCAGGCCGCGACCGGATGCAGCGCATAGCTGGGCAGATGAGGGATGCGGGTATGTTCGACACCGGCCAGCCGGCTGACGGCAAGCAGTGGGAATGTGGGCGATGTTCCGTTTGTGCGCCATGTAAACTCGGCGCGCACCCGGCGGGCGTCGATCAGCGTGATCTCGTACCGCACCAGCGCAATAGCATCACCAAACCGGGTCTCGGCCGGGGTACCAGTGTCGCGGAGTCGTTCGACACGCTGGATCAGTTGCTGATCGGTGCGGGCATGACGGGCAAAGAGCAGCAGGCCGTCGCGTGCTGCAACCAGGCTGAATTCCGGCTGTTGCAGCAGGAAGCTGATGGCATCAAGCTCGCCGTCGAGCCCACCGGCATAGCCGTCGGCCAGCGGCATGTAATAGTCGAATAAGGCATCAGCCAGGGCGTAGTCGATCTGCGGCAGCAGCCGTTCGAGCCGTTGTACTCCGGGCGGATCGGTCGGGTAACGCAGCAGATAGAGCGTTTTGCGCTGCGTGAGGTGGGCGGCAAAGAAGTTTGATGTGGCGATCGGGGCATCAGGGGGCACAACCGTCGTAAGAAACGCATCCTTCACCCGGTCGCGTGGTGTGGTGCCGTAGGCGATCGGATCGAACCCATAGCCGGGCGCACCACTGAATGCCAGCGGGTGGAGCGGTGTATTCACCAGCAGGAAGCTGCAGAGTGTCACGACGACAGTGCTAAAGGCGAGATCTGCGCGCCAGTTACGCTTTGGCCGGCCAACCGGTGCAGCTGCGGTCTGCGCACGGGCGGCTCCATCAATAGCTGCCATGACAAGAAACGGTACCACCAGCGCATAGTGATGATAGCGATAATCATACGCACCACCCGGGCCGGTTGAGATCAGGGCAGCTATTGCGATCGGCACGCCGGGCAGCAACCAGCGCCAACCGCGCCATGCAATCATCATCGGCGGGCCAAAGACAACCAGAGCGCTCAACAGGCGCTGGCCGAGTGTCTGCAGAAGTTCGGCCTGACCGCTGAAATAGTATGTGAGATACGAAACCCAGGCATCCCCTTCAGCAGCCGGAAGTTGTGGCTTAAACAACTGACGTACGACAAAAAAAGCCAGCGCGCCGTAGGCCAGCCCGGCGGCGAACGTCAGCAATCCGGCACGACGATGCCCTTCCCAGCGCCACAGCACCACCCCAAGCACCACGACTGCTGCAGCGATATAGACCTTCAACGAAAGTGCCAGTGTGATCACCAGCGCAAATGCCCGCCAACGGCGGGTATCGGCCAGATCTATCGCCAGCAGCAGCAATGGCGCAGCAATCGTATCGGCATGGAAATCGAACAGGACCGCCGTGAGTGCGACCGGGTAGAGCAGGTAGATAAGCGCACAGCAACGAGCAGCGAAACGGCTCGCGAGGCGGCGTGCGGCGATCCGATAGGCCGGTATTGCCCCAAGTGCAAAGGCCAGCGCCTGGATGATCAGCAGAAGCCGTGGATCCGACCAGAGGGCATACAGCGGCACCAGTAGAAAATAGCCGAACTCGACATGGCCGGCGAGCCGCGAAAGACGATACCCCTCCGGGCGCGAAAAGAGCAGCGGTTCGCCCTGTGTAGCGCTCCAGATCGCCTGGGCCATATTGCCCAGGTCGTACATCCCGCTATTGTACCCATGGTAACGCGCCAGACTCAGCACGATGAGTGCGCCGGCAACCACCGTGATCGCTACCCAGAGCAGCGGATCGCGCCATGATGCGAATTGTGGCTTCTCCGACATACAGTTCAGTCGTTCAGCTCTTCGCGAACGACATAGATCGGCTTCGCCTGGGTTTCGTAATAGATACGAACAATCAGCTCGCCCAGCAGGCCCATGCTGATGAACTGCACCCCTAGGATGATCATCATCACGGCGAGCAGCAGCAGTGGTCGATCGGAGATGAGCGCACCATACACCAGTTTGATCCAGCTCAGGTACCCGGCGATCACGACGCCTGCCAGCATCGAGAGAAAGCCAAACAACCCGAAGACCTGCATTGGCCGGGTTCCGTAGCTGAGTAAGAAGCGTACCGTCAGCAGATCCAGCAGCACCCGAATCGTCCGGCTGATCCCATACTTCGAAGTGCCGAAACGTCGGGGTGCATGGCGCACCGGCAGCTCGGCTACTGCTACCCCCTGCCAGCTTGCGATTGCCGGAATAAAGCGGTGCAGTTCGCCATACAGGCGGATCCCCTGCACAACTTCGGTGCGGTAGGCTTTGAGCGAACAGCCGTAATCATGCAGATATACACCCGTTGACCAGGAGATCAGGCGATTTGCGAGGATCGATGGCAGGCGACGGTTGATAAAAGGATCCTGGCGGCGTTCGCGCCAGCCACTCACCACATCATCCCCTTCATCGATCTTCGCCAGCAACGCACCGATATCAGCCGGATCATTCTGCAGGTCGGCATCAATTGTGATGACCACCCGGCCCCGCGCCCGATCGAAACCTGCCGAAAAGGCCGCTGTCTGGCCGAAATTACGACGAAAGCGCACCACACGAAACCGTTGGTCACGCCGAGCCAGATCCGCCAGGAGTTTGAAGCTTGTATCGCGGCTCCCATCATCGACCGCAATGATCTCGTATGGCAACGCCAGCGCATCGAGCTCAGTCGTCAGGCGTTCGTAGAGCAACGGGATACTCTCGGCCTCGTTGTAGATCGGCACAACAACCGAGACATGCACTTCTTCGGTGGCTGGCACCGTCGTCGTTTCCGGTGCCGTCAGTACGTCTATCACGATATTACCTCGCGTATTGGTTTGATGTTAAGGGTAATTGACACGTACTTCACCGACATCAAGCACATCTCCGGCGATCGCTTCCCATACCTTGGCGCGACCCGACTGCTCGGTAACCAGTGCATTGACCCCTTCGGCTTCGCCGATCACCAGTACATATTCGAGTGGATCAACATCAACAAAGACGAAGAGCCCCTGCTCATTCGTGGCGGCAGCCGGGCTGCGTGCACCATCGAGTAGATAGGCCCCATCATTCTCTAATACCTGCCCATCACTTGTCCGGCGAAAGACTTGTGCGAGGCGGACGATCGTAAATGAAAGCGGCTGGTTACGACTAAGCGAGAAGACCCGGCCGGTCACAACACTTCGCCCGGGGGTAGCCGTCGGAATAACCAGCGGGGTGCTATCGGCCGGCTGTGTCGCGGGTGCCGCAGCTGGTGTTGGGGGGGCTGCCGGCGGCGTTGCACACGCGGCCAATACTAACAGCAGCAGTAATGCAACAGGCCGGATCGTACTGTAAGAAACCGTCATATCGTTCTATCTCTCCTGTAGCTGGCTAGCTCGTTTACACATGATGCCAAGACGATGATCCGACAGCCGTATTATAGCGTAAAGCTATTGGCACGAAAATCAGCATACACGAATAAGGCAAGAACGCGCTGTCGGCAATCAATCGCACCGGCACACAAGAAGTACTACCACTGGAACCAGCTTTCTGATGCGAAATAACCCATGAATAATCCATATGGAGTATTGCCGATAAACGGCCCGATTTGGTAGAGTAAGGCACGAACGGCGGCTCGACAACTATGTCGGGTAGGCCGCAGCGCACAAGCGTGATGAGAGTCACGGGTCTGAAAGGAGATCCTCATCTATGAAGAAGTTTCGGCTCGCGTCGATTGTGGGTGGCGCACTGCTGGCGGCAGCAGTTGCGATCGGCCCGGTCTACGCGCAGAACACAACCGCCTACAACACCCGCTATATTACATCGATCACCTACCAGAATGTTGGTGGCGGCCAGGCAACGATTCAGCTTGAACTGTTTGCCGAGAACGCCGAGACCGGGATTCCGGTGTCGGTCAACCCGCTGAATGCGAATGCGGGTACATCGCTCTCGATCGGGACAATCAGCGATGTGTCGTCGCAGTTCAAGGGCGCGGGCGTTATGTCGTCGGATGAGCCGATCGTCGCGACCATGGTGCAGGTGCCGAGTGGTGGGCCAGTGCTCAACCGCCCGCTGTCGAACGGGTTTGGCCCGGATGACGGTGCCGCCGACTTCCTGATCGCCACCGTGTTGAAGAGCGCTTTCGACGGTGCTCAGACGACGCAGTTCTCGGTTCAGAACGTCGACAGTGTTGCTGCCGACCTGACGGTCACCTTCATCAGGGCTGATCCGGCCGGTGAAGTGGCACACACAGTCAATGTGACCAACCTGGCTCCGGGTTCGGTTCGTTACTTCGATGCCGGCACGATTGCTCAGCTCGGCACGACATTTAACGGCTCGGCGACGATCCGCGCCGTGCGAACCGGCACAACAACGGCAGGCCGTGTTGTCGCAACTGCACTCGAACTCGACTCGACCGGCATTAATGCTTCGAGCTTCGAAGGCCTGGTGGGCGGACCCGCCGGTGGTGCCAACAAGTACTTTATGCCGTCGGCGATCTGCAATGCCTTTGGTGGCCAGCAGACCGTCTCCGCGGTGCAGAATACCGCCGCACCGGGTGGTGCCGATGCGAACGTGACGGTAACGTACAAGGTGCGCCCGGCCAACAATGCAGCGGCTCCGATCGAGACATTCACGACAAGCGCGATCGTCAAGCCTTCGGCCAAGGCAAGCTTCCCGGCCTGCGCCAATGGTGTGCCGCCAAACTACACCGGTTCGGCAGAGGTGAGCAGCACCGGTGCCAAGATCGTCGCCTTGCAGAAGGTCGTCGGCGGTGGTATCTCGGCCGCAACACCGGGTGGGCTCTCGGGTGCCGCCAAGCTGGCGATGCCGTATGTGCGCTACACCACATCGTTCTACACGACGCCCGACTCGTTCGGTCGCCGCCGCCAGATCACATCGCTGGCGATCCAGAACGTGGGGAATGGGACGATCCCGGCCAATGCTGTGACGATCCGATACATCGACAAGAACGGCAACCAGGTTGGCTCGACCCACACCATCAGCACGGCTATTCCGGCCGGTGAGAAGGTGAACTCGAACCCCAGCAATGCCGGCACGGATGCAGCCGAGTTTGGGGCCTATAACGACGGAACGTTCGGTGGAAGTGCGGTGATTGAGTGCAGTGCGCCGAGTTGCCAGCTGATTGCAGTGGCTCGTGTGCTCTCGTTCAACCCGAACACCGGCCAGAACGTCGGCGAGGACTACAACGGTATTCCGGTGCCCGTCAACTAAATCGCAAGCCTGAGCCCGGTTTACCACGTGCTCATGGATAGCACAACAGTCACTGCCGGCAGAGCCGGCGGTGGCTGTTGTGTGTCAGCTAGTGGGAAGGATGTACTATTCATGCGACGCTTGTTGCTGCTGCTTCTGGTGCTGGCGGTGCTGCTTGCCGGGTGTGACCAGGAGATCACCCAGAATCCAACGCCAATACCGGCACCGGTTGCCGTACCGGCCCCCGATAGCTACCCGGCCCCCGATAGCTACCCGGCCCCCGATAGCTACCCGGCCCCCTAGTTGGCACACACCATGCGCAGGCCGTTGCGCGATCTCTTGCGCGACATGGCGATCTATGGCGCCGGTGATATACTTCTGCGTGCCGCTGCACTACTTACACTACCGATCTATACGCGTATCTTCAGCCCCGAGCAGTTTGGTATCTTCAATGTTGTGCAGACGGTGATCGGGTTGGCAATGGCGTTGCTGCTCTTGGGCGGTGATGGCACATTCGCCCGTTTCTTCCTGGCGGCTCGTGATACCAATGAACGGCAGGTGATCGCCTCGACCTGGCTGGTATTTCTGGCCAGCTGGAGCTGCCTTATCATTGCCATCAGCCTGCCGTTCAGCGGGATCTTTTCGCAGATCGCCTTCGCGACACCAGCATATGCCATGCTGTTTTCACTGGCATTGTTATCAGTCCCGCTCAGCTTGCTGAACAGCATGTGCAATCAGGCACTGCGGAACATGTTTCGCCCACGCGACTTCAGCCTGCTCAATCTCGCCGGTTCCAGCTTGAGTATCGGCTTCAGCCTGATTGCAGTGATCGGCTTGCAACTCGGGTTGCTCGGTTGGCTTGGCGGTATGCTGCTGGCCGCCGGGTGTATGTTGCCGCTGCGGCTGTGGGTGATCCGCGATCTTTTGCGGCCGGTCTTCTCATTCTCACATCTCAAAGCCATGCTCGGATTTGGCCTGCCACTGGTGCCGTATACCATCGCCTCGTGGATCTTTGCCTTCTCAGATCGCTTTGTCCTCACCCAGCTTTCGACCCTCGAACAAGTCGGCCTCTACGCGATTGCCACCGGTGTGATCGGATTGCTCTCATTTGCCAGCGGGTCGGTGGCACAGGCCTGGATGCCGCATGCCACGCGTATGTTCGAGCAGCGCGATCCGGCTGCACCTGCCCTATTCGGCCAGGTGCTGACGTATCTGCTGGTTGCCTTCGGCAGCATCGGGGTCGTGCTCACGACATTCGCCCACGAAGGGTTGCTACTCTTCACCACAGCGGCATATCTACCGGCAGTAGTAGCGGTCGGGCCGCTCACGCTGGCGGTTACCGCGCATGTCTCGATGCAGGTGACGGGCGCGCCGCTCAATTTGCTCAAACGCACCCATTACTATGCGATTCTGGCCTGGCCGGCGGCGCTCCTCAACGTGGGGCTTAATCTGTGGTTGATCCCGCACTGGGGCATGCTGGCAGCCGCCTGGACAACAGCAGCGGCATATGGGTTTCTGACGCTGGCGTATCTGATGGTGGCGCAGCGGCTCTGGCCAATCGCCTACGAAATACGGCGGAGCCTGAGTGCCATCGGGCTGCTGGTTGTGTTTACGGTCGGCGCGCCGTTGCTCCCCGATCTTGATCTCGGGCTGCGAATCGGCGTGAAACTGGGCTACTGCCTGCTCTTTGCAATCTTGCTGATTGCCGCAGGGGTCATCGATACCCGCGAATGGCAGGCATTGCGTCGGTTGCTGCCCAACCGGTAATCAGCGGGCGGCAACGGCAATGCTGTAGAGAAGTGCGCCAAGCGCCTGATGCCGGCGTCGGGCAAGGGCAATATAGGCCTGTGCTTGCGGCTGAGCCGGGGCGGCACGTAACTGTTCGAATGCGGCAATCAATGTGGTTGGTTCAAGGTGCTCGATATCGTGGCAGTAGTTGGCCAGGCCGATCTGCTCCATCATCCCCACTGATTTATGTAAATAACCAACGGCGATCGCCGGAGTGCCGGCGTTGAGTGCCAGGATCACCGAATGCATCCGTGTTCCGATAAAAAAATCCATGCAGCCATAGGCGGCTTGCAGAAGCGCCGGTGACGGTAATTCGTCGATCAGGATGATCCGCGCTGGCTGCCGGGCACATTCACGTAGCCGGCGGTTCATTGCCCGATCATCCCATACGCTCATGGCATTGCCGCACTGACCAAACAGCACCACAGCACCACCAGCCGCGGTGATATGGTCGATACACGCCAGTAATGATTGCTCGTAGGCTGCCTGAGCAACAAACGTTGGCTGCTGCCCACCCCAGTCGATAGCCGTCATGCCGACACAGAACGAGGCTTTCACCAGGGGTAGCCCGGCGCGATCCAGCAGGGCCCGACCGGCCGCCGATGCTTCGCCGACAAAACCGAAGGCGAGATCGGGCAGCGCCAGGATTTGCCGTTGGGCAGCGAGTTGCTGCAGCAGTGCTTCGGAACGAGCCTCACGCACACAGCTAAGCCGTGCATGGCGCACGATCCAGCGTACCACTGCCAGCCGCACCGGATCATGCAACGGGCCGATTGATTGCGGCAACAGTACCAATGGCTTGCCGAGTGCCACGGCGAAGAGGGTATTGCCAAGCAAAAAGCATCCCCAGGTCAGAAAACTGATCAAGCGAGCCACCCGCCCCAACGGAACATCAGTGTCGTAGATATAACCACCACCGCATGCGAGCACAAGATCGGCAGCCGCAAAGGCATCGAGTGTTGCCTGGCGGGCGGGGTTTTTGAACAGGCGCGGCATGCGACCACTGAGACGAAAGACGAGGCAGCAGAGCAGCAACCGCAGCAGATCAAGCAGGCGCTGCAGGCGTGGCGCAAAATGAACACGACCGGCCGCATCGACGGTAAAAGCCCAGCGATCAAGCGACTGGTAGATCGGGTAGCCGGGCAGATCAGCCGCGGCGCTGGTTTCGTCGTAGAAGGTCAGCATGATCCGTGCGTCGGGAAAGGTTGCTTCAAGCAGCCGCAGTGTCGCCTGGTAGATCGCCAGATCGCCACGGTTCTGTGTCGATTGTTGATTGATCAGCAGAATATTCATCGCGGAGCCCGTTGCAACAGGAAGAGTGCCGTGATCACATAGCTGATGCAGACGCAGATCTCAACACCGGTATACACGCTGAGTGCGCCGCCGACACCACCGGTGGGGATGAGCAACCAGCCGCCGATCAGGCTGCCGATTGCGATCAGCAGTTGTAGTGTGGTGCGAATCCGCAGCCCACCATGCGCCAGCATAACCGCCGCGCTCACCAGGCTGGCCCCTTTCAGCAGCGGTATAAACCACATCTGCTGTAACAGATCGGCGGCAGCAGCAAATACGTCGCCATACAGGAGCCGAATGAGCAGATCGGCAAAGAAGATCAGGCCGATTCCGGCGGCAACGCCATAGACCCCCGCCATGCCGGCCATGGCTGCCACCAGTGCCCGTATGCGTGATCGGGTGAGCGATGGATCGTTCAGGAGCGGCAGGCCGACAAGGAAGATCAGCGAGAGCGGCAGAAAGAGGAAGATGAGCACATTCAGGGCCGGGCGAAAAATACCGACAGCATCGGCACCAACCGTATTGCCAAGGATCGAGACACTTGATTGGGTATAGATACTCGAAAAAAGATCACTGGCAACAAACAGCCATGCGCCGCCGACTGCGTAGCGCAGATCGATCCGTAGCCCGGCAGGAGATCCACACAGGCGAAAGACATGGCTGATCAGGATCGCGGCGATGATCAGGCTGCTGATCGCCTGGGCAATAAAGATCAAGAGGACATTCGCCGGTGCATACTGTAACCCCCAGAGTGCCGCCAGCAGCAGGATCGGCGAAATAACCTGCACAACTGCCACATGGTTGTAGCGCTTGAGTGCACGCAATGCACTGTAACCCGTCATGGTAAAACTGTCGCAGATGATCCCGATGATCCCAACCACAAAGACTGGCGTCTGGACAATATGCGCCGACCATGCGACGGTGAGCAGCACGAGGAGGATCGCGGCACCGATGGCTTTGAGCAGCAACACATGCCAGACATTGCGGATCAAGTGTTGTGGATCGCGGCTGCCGTCGTGGAGCGTCCAGGTGTCGAGGCCAATGCCAAGCAAACTGGCAATGATCGCGAGAGTCGCGGTCAGCGTGGCATATTCGCCATAGAGCAGCGTGCCGAGCTGGCGCACAACCAGGATCTGCACCAGCGCTCCAAGAGCGCTGGCGGCCAACGAGCCGACGAGCGACGCCGCCATGCCGCTGAACAGGAGGGTCATCGCGCTCTGTAATTTGATGCCGCGATCGCGTACACTGCCGCGATGGGATGCCAGCCAGCGGCGCAAGAGCGTACGTGTCGAACTCACAAATGGCCTTTCACGAAAGGTGTTGGGTGCTATTCAGGTGCGGTATGGCTGAGTCGGCGCGTTGCGCCAGGTATACCCCACCGAGTGCGCCACTGACGAGCGCCACAAAGCGTTCGCGATAGTAGCTGAGAGGTTTACGTTCGGCAGCTTGCTGGACCGAGGTGCTGATCTCCTGCTCGATACTGCGGAACCGGAAGTGCAGCAGCATACGTGCTAATGGATCACCGCGTAGAGCAAAGCGCAACAATACCGCCAGCACACCACAGGCATACCCATTTTGCAGGCGCATATTCTGCTCGGCCGTCACCCAGCCGTCGTGGAAGATCGTGGCTGCCGGGTCGTAACGCAGCCGGCACCCGGCGCGTAGCAAGCGCAGCTGCATTTCGGTATCTTCACCCGAACGCAAGGTGCTTCCAACCCCCAGCATTTCGATGAACAGCCCATGCTGCTCGAACACACGGCGGTGGAAGGTCATGTTATTACCGGCACCAAGATGTTCGAACGGCGGCACCGGTGTGGTATAGATCGCCGGCTGTGCTGCATCAATCAGGCCGCTACACTGCCGGCCGTCGGTATGTGAGGCATATGTGATCACACCAAACGGTGTGCGTACATGGTGATGGGTGATCTGCTCGGCTGTGCCATATGCCAGCACCCGACCAAAAAGGGCATCGAGCTGCGGGTCATCGGCCATCGTGCGTGCAATCGCCGCCGGCCATTGCCGATCAACATAACAATCGTCATCGGTGAAGGCGATCGCCGTGCCGCGCATCAGCCGCACGGCAAGGTTGCGTGCCCGCGACAGGCCACGGCTGGCGGTCGGCACAAGGCGCAACTGTTCGAGTTGCGGCAGATCCGCCGGGCGCAGTGGGGTATCCGATTGATCGATCACCAGGATCTCGTGTACCGCCGAACAATCGGCCCGGGCCAGATGTTCCAGGCAACGGCGGATCTGTGCCGGCCGGTTACGTGTGCAAACGGCTATTGTGAGTTGCATGCATGAGCCTCGATAGTACGGCGGGCGGCGATCTGATAGCCGTAGTAGTGCGCCAGTTGCGCCAGGATCATGCCGGGTATTGCATACCAGAAGCCGCGTAATGGCGGTTGCTGCAGCAAAAGGCGCACCACATAGGCACATGCCAGTAGTACCAGCAGTGCGGTTGCTGCCGGTTCGCGGCGTTCGGCGGCCCAGATCGCCTGCGAGAAGCCATGGTACATAGGAAAGCGATAGTAGATCACATAGCTGGCAACCCCAAAGCCGAAATGTTGCCGCCAGAGCGCCGCCGGGCTGTTACGCGCCGGGCGATGCAATACACGCGCCGCCGGAGCACACCCCAACCGATAGCCGGCCAGGCGCAGGCGAAAGGTAAGATCGAGATCCTCGGCCGAGGCACCATGGAACTCCTCGGTGAATGGGCCAACCGCCTGCCAGGCATGGCGCGGCAACAACAGGCAAAAACTGGGAAGGCACACCCGTTCGCCGGGTGTATCGGTTGCCAGAAATACCGGAAATGAGAGCAGATTGCCGCACAGACCCCAGTAGCCGTTGTGTTCGGGAACCCCCCCGCCGACCAGTGCGCCATAGCCGTGCTGCTGCGCGGCCGCCAACAGTTGCGCCAGTGCATCCGGTTCCGGCAGGCAATCAGCGTCGAGAAACAGTAACCACTCGCCGGTGGCCTGTGCCGCACCACGATTGCGCGCCGCCGCCGCCGAGATTGGTTTGCCGGTATCGATAAAGCAGACCCGCGCATCATCGGCAACCAGCCCGTAATGGTCGCGCCCAACGACGAATATCTCGCCGATTGCGGCACGCACAGTCTGCTGATCAAGTGCTGCGATCACCTGATCGATGATTGGTGAATTGAGGCTGGGGATGATTACCGAGACCATGCAACACTCTCGTGCCGGCCGGCGGCGTATAGCTGGAGCGCTTGTGCTACACCCCAGTACCAGGCGCAACGCCCCCAGACCATGCCAGGTATAAAGCGCCAGTAACGGCGCAGACCGCTGGTAGCAACCACCAGCCGCAAGAGATCAAAAAGCGCCAGGAATGGCGCGGCCGCCAGCAGCAGAATCGCCAATGGCGCCAGCTGTGGCCTCAGCCGCGAATTCGTCACATCGCGGTAGCGACGCTGGATGCCGGCATGTGCCCGACCATACCCCTGCAAGTGCCGCCAGACGGATGCCGCATCGGCGCGTTGCGGCCGGTGGAAGACATGCGCCGCCGGTTCGAAATAGAAACGAACACCATGCCGCGCCAGCCGATAGCAGAACTCCTGATCGTCGGCACCATCGACCGGTAACTGCTCATCAAAGCCACCGACCGTTTCATAGACGCTACGTTCCATGCTGAGCGCAAAACTCGGCAGATACGGGCGCGTTCCTGCCGGCAGAAATGCCAGGGCGGAAAAAAAACCGATCAGATTGTCGCTCGTCACCCAATAGTCGGCTGTTTCCGGCATGATACCGGCACCAACCACCCGATGGCCGGCCCGGTGGCAGGCCAGTAACCGCTCGACACACTCGGGCGCGGCAATACAGTCAGCATCGAGCAAGAGGATATAGCGGCTCGTGGCATGGGCCACACCGCGATTACGGGCGGCGCTCGCCGTGATCGGCCGAGGTGTGGCCAGCAGTGTGACATGGGGTGGGATACGGTTATAACGATCCTGCCCGACAACAATGATCTCATCGATTGCGGCCCGTGCCGTCTGCCGATCGAGAGCCGCAATCACCTGATCAATGATTGGCGAGTGCAAATTAGGGATCACAACCGAGACCATGGGTATGCTCCGCAGAATCAACCCGGCGAGTATACCGAATCCTGCTTTGATGCGCAACTGCCTTGCGAGATCGCGTAACAACAGGTATACTAGCAGGGTAGTAAACTCAAAGAACAACTTCCTTCGAGGGGGGGTGAAACGAACCCTGTAGCCAGGCTCATGCCCGCTAACGAGCATGCCGCCACTTCAATGGCTCACAGGGGGTGCAGCCGATGAAAATTGAACGACGTGACGGTGAGACAGTCGAGCAACTGCTCCGTCGATTTAACAAAGTTGTTGTTGCCGAGCGCATCACGAAGACCTACCGCGAGAAGATGCATTTTATCTCGAAGAGTGAACAGCGCAAAGAGAAGCGGCGACGCGCCGAGCGTAACCGGCGTAAGAAGATGATGCAGCAGGCGCAGCATTGATAGTGTGCGCCGGCAATCCGAGATGACGGGGCTTCGGAAGATTCCGAGGCCCCTTCGTTACCAGTAAAGCAGATACCAATGCACGAGCGACTTGCCAATATTGAAACGCGTTATAACGAGCTCATGGATCTGATGGCGCGCCCCGAAATTGCCACCGACCATGTACGGCTCACGCAGCTTGCGCGAGAGCAGCGCGAACTTGAAGAGATCGTCACGGCCTACCGTGCCGTGCGTAACAGCGATCGCCAGATTACCGAGGCGCAGCAGTTGCTCGACAGCGACGACGCTGAGATGCGGGCACTGGCTGCCGATGAGCTTGAACAACTACGGGCGCAGCGCGAAGCGCTTGATCTTACCCTGAAGACCTTACTATTGCCACGTGATCCGAACGATGCCCGCAATGCTATTATCGAACTGCGCCAGGGTGAAGGCGGCGATGAAGCAGCACTGTTTGCCGCCGATCTCTTCCGCATGTATACTCGGTATGCCGAGCGCCACAACTGGAAGGTCGAGGTTGTCAGTGCTCACGAAAACGGCATCGGCGGCTTCAAAGAGGTGATCTTCGAAATAAATGGCGAAAACGCCTACAGCCGCCTGAAATACGAAGGTGGCGTCCATCGCGTCCAGCGAGTTCCGGCAACCGAGGCGCGCGGTCGAATTCACACCTCGACGGCAACCTGCGCGGTGTTGCCCGAAGTGGCTGAGTCGGATGTAGAGCTTCGACCGGAGGATTACCGGGTTGATGTGTTCCGTGCCGGTGGGCATGGCGGCCAGGGCGTCAATACAACCGACTCGGCGGTACGGATCGTCTATAAAGGCGGTACACCCGAAGAGATTGTTGTCACATGTCAGGATGGCCGTTCGCAGCTGAAAAACAAAGCGGCCGCACTGGCTGTATTGCGTGCCCGGCTGTACAGCATCCAGGAAGAGCGCCGCCGCAAGGAACTCGGTGAGACGCGGCTTGCCCAAGTGGGAAGTGGGGAACGGGCCGAAAAGATACGCACGTACAATTTCCCGCAGGATCGCGTGACGGATCATCGCCTTGGGCAGAACTTCTCGAATCTGCCGGGGCTGCTCGATGGTGATATCGATCGCATGATCGATGCCCTGATCATGCTCGACAATACCGAACGACTCGAGGCTGTTGGTATCGGTTAGAGCCGACTGAGGTGCCTGTGAACCAGCACCCGTATCCACTTTCGCCTGCGTTGCGCGAATTTATTGCCCGCATGCCCAAGGCCGAGCTGCATCTGCACCTCGAAGGTACGATTGCGCCCGCCACGCTCCTTGAAATCGCCCAGCGCAACCAGGTCGAGATTCCGGCCCGTGATACCGATGGGGTAAGGCAGCTCTTCGATTATCGCGATTTCCACGAATTTCTGACCGTCTTTATGGCGCTGGCTCGTGCGCTCCTCTATCGGAAGGATTTCGAGCAGATCGGGTATGAGCTTGGTGCGAGCCTGGCGCAACAACAGGTTCGCTATGCCGAGGTCATGATCTCGCCGGCACAGTACTTCCGCCGCGGCATGGATCTGCACGAAGTGATCGACGGCACACTGGCAGGGTTTGCACAGGCCGAACACGAATTTGGGGTACAGCTGAAGCTCGCCTTTGATTATGGCCGGCAGTTTGGTGTCGAGCAGGGGTGGCGCATCCTCGAACAGGTGATTGCGCATGGCAACGGTAGTGTGGTTGCCTGGTCGATCGGCGGCGATGAGGTCGGCCATCCGCCCGAGCCGTTTGCCGAGTTGTATGAAGCTGCCCGCCAGGCCGGTATGCGGGTCATGGCCCATGCCGGTGAAGTCGTGGGGCCACCGAGTGTCTGGGGGGCGATCGATACGCTGGGTGCCGAACGCCTGGGCCATGGCATTCGGAGTATTGAAGATCCACAGCTGATCGAAGAACTGCGCCGCCGCCGGGTGACACTTGATGTCTGCCCGACGAGTAATGTGCGTACTGGTGCCGTGGCCTCGTTACAGCAGCACCCATTACGGCGCTTATTCGATGCCGGGCTGCGCGTGACGGTCAATACCGATGATCCGGTCTTTTTCAATACCGATCTGTGTGGTGAATACCGGCTGGTGGCCGAAACGTTCGGCTTTAGCTCCGATGAACTGGTGCAACTGGTGCTCAATGCCGTTGATGCGGCCTTCCTCGCACCTGCCGAGCACCACGCACTACGGCAACGTTTTGAAATCGAAATAGGCCGGCTGCGTGCCGAGCTCGGGGTGTGATCTAAAGCTATACCTGAGGTCGGCTGGATGCGCCCTCTGGTTTCTCTTCTCAGACCGGTGGCTCACCGGGGCGGGGCGGGTGGTAGATCTTCACCTGTTCAACATCATCCGCATCGTTAAGCAGCTCCGACATTGTATAATAGAGGAGTGGATGCATCAGATTGGGTGCGAGTTCGGCCAACGGCTTGAGGACAAAGGCCCGTTTTGCCAGCAGCGGATGCGGAATGGTCAGTTCGACCGTCTCCATATACAGCCCACCATAGAGCAGAATATCAAGATCGATCAACTGCGGTCCATGCTGGACATCACGGGGCCGACCCATGGCCGCCTCGATATCCTTGAGCTCTTCTAGCAGGCGAATCGGCTTGAGCGTGGTGGTGCCCTCGATCACGGCATTGACAAAGGCATCGTCGCGCACGTAGCCCAACGGCGCAGCTACATACAGTTGCGAGACGCGCTGGAGCGTTACCGCCGGAGCCATATGGCGGATCGCATCACGCAGATGTGCCACTCGATCGCCGAGGTTGCTCCCCAGGCCGATATAAACGGTGTAGCGCTTCTCCATAACTCCCCCGATACGTAATGGTAGAGTTGTCTATGACGCAGATCAACCCACAGCAGGCGGCATTACGCTATTGTTCGCGCTGCGGCAACCGCCTGGTCGTTCAGCATATCGACGGTCGCGAGCGACCGACCTGCGCGATCTGTGGCTTCGTTGTGTATCTCGACCCGAAAGTTGCCTGTGGCGTATTGCTCATTCACACCGGGCGTGTGCTGCTCGTCAGGCGTCGCAACGAGCCGGGTCGAGGGCTCTGGTGCCTGCCATGCGGCTTTGCCGATGCCGATGAGCCGCCCGAGGTCGCCGCCGCACGCGAATTGCGCGAAGAGGCCGGCCTTGATGCAACGATCGAAGGATTGCTCGGTATCTATCATTATACTGATGATCCACGCGGTGCGGGAATCCTATTGATATACCGTGCAAGTAGCCGTGAAGCAACGCCGCACGCCGGTGATGATGCCGACGATGTCGGTTTTTTTTCCTCCGACAACCTGCCGCCACTCTCGCACCAGACACACCGCCGGGCGCTTGACGACTGGCGTCGTACGTTGTGAGGCGTTGCTATGCGCCAGATACCTAACCGGAAGCGGCGGCATGCCGCACTTCCCTTTCATCTGCGCCTGCTGGTGGCGGCATGGCGGATCGCCGTGCTTTTCGCGCAATGCTTCCTGGTGGCACTGGTGCTCGGCGCAGCTGCACTGGCCTATGCCTACCAGCACTATGGGCGCGATTTACCCGACCCAACCGCGATTGCGCGCTATCGCCCGGCCGAAACCGCCTATATCTATGCCCGCGACGGCACAACGCTGTTGTATGAGCTGGTTGACCCACAGGGTGGCCGGCGGACGGTAGTGCCCTTCGAGCAGATTCCGCAGATCTTGAAAGATGCAACGATTGCGGTTGAAGATGCCGGATTCTACGAGAATCCCGGTGTCGATATCCGCGGTATCTTGCGGGCGCTGTTGCTCAACTACGAAGCTGGCGAAGTTGTGAGCGGCGGATCGACAATCACGCAGCAACTGGTGCGCAATGTGCTGCTCGAACCCGAAGAGCGTACGAATCTGTCGTTTGAACGGAAGCTCCGCGAGGCGATCCTGGCCTTTCGGGTGGCACGTGAATATAGCAAAGATCAGATCCTTTCCCTCTATCTAAACGAAGTCTACTATGGGAATCGCGCATATGGTGTTGAAGCAGCGGCCCAGGCCTACTTCGGAAAGCATGTGTGGGAACTTGACGATCGCGAGGCGACCTTTATCGCCGGTTTGCCGCAATCACCAACACGCCTCAATCCACTGATCAATCTCGAAGGAGCGCAGGCACGGCAGCGCGTCACGCTCGATCTGATGAGCAAATATGGCTACCTGACCGCTGCGGAAGCCAGTGCCCTCGCAGCTGAACCACCAACGTTTGTGCCGCCACAGGTGCCGCTGGTTGCACCCCACTTTGTTGTCTATGTGCAGTCGCTGCTCGAACAACGCTATGGGCCCGAGGTGCTCTACAGCGGCGGATTACGTATCGTCACCTCGATCGACCTGACATGGCAGGCCGAGGCCGAGCGGATTGTACGCGAACGAATCGCCGAATTGCGTGATCGCCGTGCAACCAATGCCGGCGTGGTGATGCTGGCACCCAATGGCGAGATTATCGCGATGGTTGGGAGTGCCGATTTCAAGGATCCGACGATCGATGGTGAAGTGAATGTGACCCTGGCGCCGCGTCAGCCCGGCTCGGCGCTGAAACCCGTGGTGTATGCGGCCGCCATGCAGCGCGGCTGGACACCAGCCACCATCATCTGGGATGAGCCGGTATCATACCCGATCGGCGACGGCACCTTCTATGCGCCTCGGAATTACGACGAGCAGTTTCATGGGCCGCAGCGGCTGCGCATGGCACTTGCCAACTCGCTCAATATCCCGGCCGTCAAGGCACTGGAGTTTACGGGTGTCGCGGCGTTTGTCGAGCTGGCCCATCGCATGGGGATCACCACTCTCGACAACCCGCAGCGCTTTAGCCTGGCACTGGCGCTCGGTGCCGGCGAGGTACGTCTGCTTGATCTGACCACCGTCTATAACACGCTGCGCAACAACGGTTTCCGGCGCGATCCGGTAGCGATCTTACGCGTGATCAATTCGCGCGGCCAGATCCTCGAAACGGCAGCCGGCAATGGTGAACGACAGGTGCTTGGCGAACATGGCCCGCAGATCGCCTTCTTGCTCACAAGTATGCTGAGCGATAACGAAGCGCGCCGTTATATGTTCGGGGCCGGAAACCCGATGGAGCTGAGCGCCGGCCGGCCGGCGGCAGTGAAGACCGGTACAAGTAATGAATGGCGCGACTCATGGGCGGTCGGGTATACCCCCGATATCACGATCGGTGTCTGGGTCGGCAACAGCGATAACAGCCCCATGGCCGAGGTCGCCGGTTCGAATGGTGCAGCAACGATCTGGCGCGGCCTGATGGAAGCGTATCATGCCGGGCGAGCGATCCGGGGGTTTGATCCGCCGGCCGGGCTGAGTGAGCGCCTGATCTGCGGCGATACCGGTGGGCTGGCGGGTGATTCCTGCCCGAACCCGCGTAGCGAGTGGTTTATTGCCGGCACCGAGCCGGCCGATGTGCCTATTCGCACCGTGAGCGTCCGGGTCGCCGGCGATGGCACCTGCCTGCCGTCGGCCTCAACACCCCTGAGCGAGATCCGCGAGCAGACATTCATTGCCTATCCGGCCGAGTTTCGTACCTGGGCGGCAAGCCGGGGGATTGCCCAACCCCCCACCGAACGCTGCCCCCCGCCACAGACCACCCCCGGCAGTGTGCCGGCACCGCCGATTGCGGCGATCACGCAGCCGGCGGCCGGCAGCATCATTAGCGATACACAACTCCTGGTGCGTGGCAGTGCCGGTGGCATGTATCAGCTGGATCTGGGTGTCGGCAGCGACCCGAGCGAATGGCGCACCCTGAGCATCGGGCCGGCAATGGAAGATGGCATTCTTGGCGTCTGGAATCTGACCGACCAGCTCGATGGCGATTACACCCTGCGATTACAGGTGACGATCATCGGCGCGAGTATGATCGAAACGCGAACTCAGGTACAATTGCAGCGGCTGCCTTGACAAACTGCGCCGAACTGCGTATCATCTCCAGGTACTCGGGGCGTAGCGCAGTCTGGTAGCGCACAGCGTTTGGGACGCTGGGGTCGGGGGTTCGAATCCCTCCGCCCCGACCAATTTGCCGCAATGAAGGGATGACGGTGGAACCCGTGCATCCTTTTTTGCGTTTTGTTCGTATAACTAGTATATATGATGAGATGTGCTCCTCATCGTATTCTTAACCTGGCAGCATTGACTCTGACCTATCGGGGGATATAATCAATCTGGAGTGTTCTACATAATGAAGCTCCACAAGTGTCGCACCCTCTGACACTGCAACCATATGATCGACCGCACGGCGATGATATGAACCGGGGGATATTCTGAGGGCGCGGCTCCCTCCCGTGTGGGGGGAGCCGCGTCGTGTCTCTATAAACATAGAAGCGAGGTGTGCTATGGATCGACTGTTGAGCACACACAATCGATGGAATCTTGACGACCGGGGCGATGAGGAGCCCCGGCTGCTTGAAGATGTTGTGGCTGAGCTCGAAGGGGCGGCGCAGGGGTCGCTGGAAGACAGCATGGCGCATGATTCGACGCTCGATACAATTCAGCACTATTTGCAAGAGATCGGCCGGGTTGCGCTGCTCAACGCTGCCGAAGAGGTATCGCTGGCCAAGCGTATGGAGCGCGGCACGGTGGCAGCCGAGCAACTGGCGGCGGAGGATCTCGTCGCTCACGAGCGGTTGTTGCTGCGCCAGCATATTGCCGATGCCGCTGATGCGCGGCGGCATCTGATTCAGGCCAACCTGCGATTGGTTGTCAGTATTGCCAAGAAGTATGTTGGGCGCGGGTTGTCGTTGCTGGATCTGATCCAGGAGGGTAACATCGGCCTGATGCGCGCAGTCGAGAAGTTCGATTACCATAAGGGCAATCGGTTTTCGACCTATGCGACCTGGTGGATTCGCCAGGCGGTGACGCGGGCGATTGCCGAACAGGGCCGCACAATTCGTCTGCCGGTGCACATGAGTGAGTCGGTCGGGCAGGTGCGTCGCACGGCGGATCGATTGGCACAGGTGCTCGAGCGGCAACCGACCGCCGAGGAGATTGCAACCGCACTTGGGCAGCCAATCGAGCGTATCGAGCGGATCCTGGAAGCATCGCGGCGGCCGGTATCGCTCGAAACTCCGGTGGGGGAAGAGGGTGAGCACACGCTGGGCGATTTCTTGCCCGACGATGATCTGCCGACCCCCTCGGATTTTGCTGCACAGCAGTTACTGCGGCAGGATCTTGCCGAGGCATTGGGCCATCTGAGTGAACGCGAGCGCCGGATCATCGATCTGCGCTACGGCTTGCTCGATGGGCAACGCCGCACGCTCGAGGAGGTTGGCCGCGAACTGGGGATGACCCGTGAGCGGGCACGTCAGATCGAGGCCGAGGCGCTGCGCCGCCTGCGCCTGCCGGATGTCGGGCAACATCTGCGCGACTATCTTGAATAACGGTTGCTGCTGGTGGAGTGGCAATGCTACTGCACCGGTGTTTGCCGCATACCGCCGGCCTGCAGATATGCACAGTGCATATCTGCAGGCTTTTTGTGTTGTACGAGTACCATACCTGCCGGCCCACATCGAGCCAGTGGGCACCGCTAGCGGGTCGATGGCTGGAATGCCGGGAGTGAGTCGCCGGGTGTCACAACTTCATCAAGCGGCAGCGGGCGCTGATCGCCATCGCGGAAGGTATGCAGTGCCGCCTCAACAAAGCCGAAGAAG